>DYSC01000193.1 GCA_020726365.1 Porphyromonas sp. | reverse complement strand
AAACCTTATAAACTTCTATTATTTCTTATATCCGTACACTGCCAAATCGCCCAATTCTTCTTCGATGCGAAGCAATTGATTGTATTTAGCCATACGGTCGGAGCGGCTCAACGAACCTGTTTTGATTTGTCCTGAGTTGGTTGCAACAGCAATGTCGGCAATGGTAGCGTCTTCGGTTTCGCCCGAGCGGTGCGAAGTAACTGAAGTGTAACCTGCGCGGTGAGCCATTTCGATTGCATCTAACGTTTCCGAAAGTGTTCCAATTTGGTTTACTTTAATCAGGATAGAGTTGGCACAACCCATATCGATACCTTTTTTCAGATATTCCACATTGGTTACAAATAAATCGTCGCCTACCAACTGACATTTATCGCCAATTTTATCGGTCAACAATTTCCAACCATCCCAATCGCCTTCGCCCATACCATCTTCAACTGAGTCGATAGGATATTTGGCGATTAATTCGGCTATATATTCTACTTGTTCGGCTGAGTTACGTTTTTTACCGTTTGGACCTTCAAATTTCGAATAGTCGTAAATACCATTTTCGTAAAATTCAGAAGCGGCACAATCCAACCCTATGGTAACATCTTTTCCGGGTACATAACCTGCATTTTTAACAGCTGTAAGTATTGATTCCAATGCGTCTTCGGTTCCACCTGCAAGATTAGGAGCAAAACCACCTTCGTCGCCCACAGCAGTGCTTAAATTACGGTCGTGCAATACTTTTTTCAGTGAATGAAAAACTTCGGCACCCATACGTAATCCTTCGCGGAACGAGCTTGCTCCAACAGGGCGAATCATAAATTCCTGAAATGCGATAGGAGCATCGGAGTGAGAGCCACCATTGATGATGTTCATCATCGGAACAGGCAATGTAAAGGCATTTGTACCACCAATATAACGATACAACGGCATTCCTAAATATTCGGCAGCTGCTTTAGCAACAGCAAGCGAAACACCTAAAATAGCGTTAGCACCCAAATTCGATTTGGTTTTGGTACCATCTATTGCAATCATTAATTTGTCGATTTTGCGTTGTTCCAATGTGCTTATGCCAATAAGAGCAGGAGCAATTACATCGTTAACATTAGCAACAGCTTTCAATACACCTTTACCTAAATAGCGACCTTTGTCACCATCGCGAAGTTCGATAGCTTCATTTTCGCCGGTTGAAGCACCCGATGGAACGGCTGCACGGCCTATAACACCTGATTCTAATACTACATCTACTTCGATAGTAGGATTACCACGCGAATCCAATACTTCGCGGGCAACAATTTTTTCGATTTTACTCATTTTTTTTCTTTAAAATTTATTTTGGTTGAAAAAATATTATATTTATTTCTGCACAAGTACCCATGCATCTGGAAATCGGTCGGTAATCTGATTTATACGTGCACGTGCCTGAGCATATTCGTTGAAAGATGCTATTAGTACGCGAAACATTCCTTGCTCGTTTATAACAACTAAAGCATTATTTCCCTCACTTTTAAGTGCGTTTTGTAACCCTTTTGCATTTACCTGACTTTTAAAACTACCTACTACAACATGATATTTGTATTTTAGTGCATCGGCATTGGTTTCACCATCTGCTAAACTAAATTTTTCGTTACGCGTAATTTCTGAGCCTGTTGTTGTAGCTACTGCAGGTGTTGTAGTTGGTGTTGCTACAGGGGCGGTTGCTTCTACATTGGCGCCTGGAATTTTGGTAACTTTTTGTTTGGTTTTACAAGCTGTAAATGAGGTTAGAAGAATTGCTACTGCAACAAAAATCTTAACTGTTTTTGTCATAATGATTGGGTTTATTAATGATTTATGTTTTACAGTACAAATATCAGAATAATAACTGCAATGGCAAAACTTTATTCTTTTTTTTAATAAAAAACAACCATTTTGCAAACAAAATTAGTGTCAATAATGTTAGAGAGATATAATTATCAAAAACATTTAATTTACAAACAACTAAAATTATAGAATCATGAAATTTTCATTGCCAGAATTACCTTATGCACACAATGCGTTGGAACCAATTATTACTGCCGAAACAATTGCTTATCACTATGGCAAACATCATCAGACTTATATCAATAATTTGAACGGATTAATAGAAGGTACCGAATTTGCTGATGCTGATTTGGAAACCATTGTTAAAAAATCGGATGGACCCATTTTCAATAATGCGGCTCAAACTTGGAATCACAATTTTTATTTCCTTTCGCTTACTCCTAACAAAGGTACAGAGCCTTCGGCTGCTTTAGCTAAAGCAATTGATGCCGCTTTTGGTTCGTTAGAGGAATTTAAAAAACAATTCGGACAGGCTGCAATTACCGTTTTCGGTTCGGGATGGGCTTGGTTGGTAAAAGATGCCGAAGGCAAACTTTCGATTGTTAAAGAAAGTAATGCAGGAAATCCTATAACTCGTGGGTTAATTCCTTTGTTGACTTTCGACGTGTGGGAACATGCTTATTACATTGATTATCAGAACCGTCGAGCCGACTATGTAGCCGCTTTGTGGGATCTTGTAAACTGGGATGCTGTTTCAGCTCGGTATTAATTTGAAT
>DYSC01000051.1 GCA_020726365.1 Porphyromonas sp. | reverse complement strand
CAAATTCTTTTATAAAACAGAACTGTTAGATTCTATATTTTTGTTAATTTCGTTAAAAGTATACATCTATTTATTCTCTCTTAGCTCTATTTTGAAGTATCTTTGTCCCTCGAAAGGAATTCTGCTCGCTTCCATGACTGTTTTTCTTTCTTTTAAAATAATAAAGACGTGGCATGCCGCGTCTATACCAATAAATGGGGTGCCTTAATATTTCGGGCTGAGATCATACCCTTTGAACCTGCACGGGTAATTCCGCGAAGGGAATAAGCAAATACATCTTCCGCATCTTTTAGGCTCTCAAAGCAAAATTTATTAACTAATCATTTTTTTTATTAATTTGTTATGAGACAAATCTTTATCGCAGCCACAGCGCTGTTTTTATCAACTTTCACTTTTGCTCAATCCAAAAACAATCCGGCTGCATCTACAAATGATAGTATCCGGCAAATTTCGCTCAAAGAAGTGGTTGTAACTTCCTTGCGAGCTAACGAACGCTCCGCAGTGGCTTACAGCAGTGTACAAAAAGAAGCTATCGAACAACGCAATCTCGGACAAGATATTCCGTACTTGCTTGCTTTGACACCTTCGTTTATTGCCACTTCGGATGGTGGAACGGGCATTGGTTACACTGGTTTTCGTATCAGAGGTACGGATGGAAATCGCATCAATGTAACTATCAACGGTGTGCCATTTAACGATGCCGAATCGCACGGTTCGTATTTTGTGGATATGCCTGATTTTGCTTCGTCGCTGTCGTCAGTTCAAGTTCAACGCGGTGTAGGAACGTCTACCAATGGTGCCGCTGCCTTTGGTGCAAGTATCAATATGCAAACCGAAGGTTCACGCCCAAAACCTTATGCCGAAATCGGTTCAACAATTGGTACGTTTAACTCAAACAAAAACACACTGAAGGCCGGAACAGGATTGCTGAAAAGTGGTTTCGCTTTCGACGCCCGTTTGTCGAATGTTACAAGCGATGGTTACTTGGACAGAGCCTCAGCCAATTTAAAATCGTATTACTTTGCCGGAGGCTATTATGGAAACAAAACAACTCTGAAGTTTGTAACTTTTGGCGGACACGAAAAAACCTATCAGGCATGGTATGGAGTTATTGCCGATTCGCTCAAAACAAACCGTACTTACAATGAACTTGGAAGTTACACTGATGCAAGTGGAAATACAAAATTCTATGATAATCAGGTAGATGATTATACACAAACGCATTACCAATTGCATTGGTCGCAACGGTTAAATCATAATTTACACCTCAATGCAACTGCGCATTACACCAAAGGATACGGTTTTTACGAAGAATACAAAAAAGGTCAGAGTTATACTATTTATAGTTTGATACCCGACACACTGGCAGGGGTTGCTCTGGAGAAAACTGACCTTGTTCGTAGGAAATGGTTGGATAACGATTTTTACGGAATTACATACTCATTGAATTACGAAACCCAAAAAGTAAATGCAACTATAGGAGGGGCATTGAACCGATACGATGGCGACCATTTTGGTAAAGTTATTTGTGTACGCAATGCTCAAAACCTGCAGCCCAACCATGAGTATTATCGTAGTAATTCGCTTAAAGACGAATTTAATATTTATGCCAAAGGAACAGCTGAAGTAATTTCTGATTTGTTTGCAACCGTTGATTTACAATATCGTCATATAAATTATAGTTTAAATGGTGTGAGCGACAAATACAACGCTAATACAGGTAAAATGGATGATATTACGAATGTGTATAAATTTGATTTTTTTAATCCCAAAGTGGGTTTAACCTATCAATTAAATAGTTCGAATAGCTTTTACGGTTCCTACTCTATTGCTAATCGCGAACCAAACCGTACAAATTATACCGACAACTCAACAGCTGCTCTGCCAAAACCCGAACGCTTGTATGATACGGAAATAGGTTATCGTTTTCAATCGCCACGTTTCAGTGCAAGTGCCAATTTGTATTATATGAACTACAAAGATCAGTTAATACTGACCGGAAAATTAAGTGAAATAGGTGAAATGCTTACATCTAATATCTCAGAAAGTTACCGTGCAGGTATCGAATTGACTGCAGAAGTGAAAATTGCAAATTGGCTCAATTGGGATGGAAATCTGACATTGAGTCAAAATAAGATATTGAATTTTACCGAAGAAGGTATTGATGTGTACGATGCAGATTGGAATTGGTTGGATTCAAGAAATAATATACTTGGTACAACCGACATAGCTTATTCGCCAAATGTAATTGCCAATAGTCTTTTTACATTTAAAATTAAATCGTTAAGCGTAGGCTTGCATTCGAATTACGTTGGCAAACAATATATCGACAATTCGTCGGATAATGGTCGTTCGATAGATGCTTATTTTGTAAATAATTTGAATATTGGATACGAATTGGCATTGAAAAAAATGAAAGCTATTCAATTTAATGTTTTGGTAAACAACTTGTTTAATAACCAATACGTTACAAATGGATGGACGTGGTATTCGGCTTATGTGGGTGGCGAACGATATAACGATTTGCGCTTCTTTCCGCAAGCCGGCACTAATTTCTTAGCTTCAGTTACATTAAAATTCTAAAAGAGTATTTTACAAAAACAATAACAGCCCACACATTTTCGAATGTATGGGCTGTTTGTTTTTTTCTAATTTATTTCCCATCGGTCGCTGACAGCTGTTCTTTTGCTCATTGTTCTAACCTCTCCATCTCCATCTCCCACACAACAAATTTGAACCTGCGATGCGTTTATTTTTTTTGCCTTGCAACTACTTTACAGCCTTTACAATAGTAGCTCTATGCTATATTAAAACATAACAAACTTAATGATATTTTATCACCCTATATTTTTCACCAAATATTGCTTGATGTGTAAATTACCTATCAGTGTTTGTTTTAAAGATTATTTCAAAAACGAATAAACCACAATTCCGGCAACTGAAAGTAAAAGCGCAGCTGTTGGAATTTTTTCATCAATTACAATATTGGATTCCTGAGTTTTAAGGATGTATTTTTTATAAATAAAATAAAGAAATAGCGCGATAGTTATACCTGTAATTGCCCCACCCAGAATATCGAGCGGAAAATGCAGGCCAAGATAAATGCGCGAGTAACTTGTTATTATTGCCCAACTCAAAGCGGCAATTGTATATGTTTGCCGACGAATAAACAGGGAACTCAACATCGCAAAACCAACGGTATTGGCTGCATGCGACGATACAAAACCATACAAACCGGCGCGGCTGTTATTTACAATGTGTACAAAATTCTGAATGGCAGGGTCGTGCGAAGGGCGAAAGCGCTGAAAACCATCTTTCATTAAACCAGAAAGTTGATCAGCAAGTACAACGCCTGAAATAAGTAATAAAACCAACCAAATTGCTTTTTTTCCAAGGCTTTTGAAAAGGAGGTAAACTACCGACAAATAAAATGGAATCCAAACGCCCACTTTACTAAACGTAAACATAAAATTGTCAAAAAAGCCATTGTGAAAGCTATTCAGTAATAAAAGCAACTGTTTGTCGAGTTCAATAATTTTTGTGATTAATTCCATTTGTTTTATGCTTTTACAAATTTTCCAAGGCGAGGTAATGCTTGATTACCAGAAATTTCTTCTCCAATTGGAGAGGATTAGGGTGAGGTCTCAAATCTTTTCTATTGCTATTGTTTCCAACCAACCAATATTCCCATTGCCAACTACTATTTCAGTCCATTCGTCCAGTTTGCTTTTAATGCTTACTTTGGTACCTTCGTGTAGTTGAAATAAATCGGTGCCACTTTTATCAGGCGAGCTTTTTACAACAACAGTGCCTGTCATAATAATAGCTTCGTTGTGATTGCTTAATTCGCTTTTGCGTATTAATCCAAAAGTTCCGGAGATAATAGTAATTACTAATAGAATAAATGCGCCGTAAAATGCAAATCGCCTTATAATAAGCTGATTACCAAAGATAAAATACAGAAAACATAGTAGCGTAATTACAAACACAACCAAACTTACAATATACCATTGGTCAACGTTCAACAATTTTATCAGTAAGTCAATCCAGCGTTTTACAAAAAATGGTGGAACCTGAACTATATTATCGACCACTTTGGTTTGAGCTAATTCAAGGTTGACTTTAGCATCTTCGTAATTTGGCGACAAGCGTAATGCACGCTCGTAATTCAGTATCGAACGACCCACTTCTCCGGCTTTGTAGTAGGCATTTCCAATATTATAATAGAGCTCGGGCGATACGCCGTATCGGATTGCTATATCTTCGTAAAGTTGTGATGCTCCCTGATAATCTGTTTGTTTGTACAAACTATTGGCTTTGTCAAGTTCTTCGTTTTGAGCTTTTAAGCACGTAAAACTAAAAAAAAGCAGAATGGCTGATATAATTATTTTCGATTTCATTTTCTTCTTGTTTTTAGGTTACAACTTATACTTTTCGCATGGTATTTTCTAATTTGCTAATCGTATCGATGGATGTTTCGTACAAATTACCCATTTCCTGCTGACCCGAATTTGGAGCAAATCGGGCGTATTCGCAGGTATTTAATATTTCGATAAATGCTGTAATTAAGTCTTTTTCAACACCCCGCGATTCAAGTTCGGTACTTACGCTTTCTTTGGTGAGCGATGCCACCGGAATGGTGAGTTTGTCGCTCAGGTAATTCCAAACGGCTTTCATTACCTCTTCGTAGAACAAATCTTTTTTGCCTTCGCTGAGTAGTTTCGCTGCCAATTTCAACCTTTTTTGTGCTGCTTTATTGGCTTTTTTGTTGCGAATAAAGTCGAGGTTCGAACTTTCTACAACATTTTTTCTAAAAACTAAAAATAAAATAATACTGATAATTAGTGGAATTATATAACCCAACCATGATAAAGTAGTTCCAAAGAAAGGATTTTCTTCTCGTTTCAATTCAAATTTATCGGTAACAATAAACCGAATGTCGTTGCCTAATTTTTTCAAATCTTCTTTGGCTACGTAGCCACTACTTACAACGGCTGTTGAATTTTCGCCTGTACCTTTGGCTACTTTCAGGTTGTAAACCGGTGTGCGAAGCGTTTTATAGGTTAGGTCCTTTATGTCGAAATACGAAATTTCGGCCGAAGGTATCTGAAATTCACCACTATGACGGGGAATAAACATGTATTCAATAATTTTTGTCCCCGAAATACCGTTTGTGTTGGTTTTGAAATTATTATTCACTTTGGGGTCGTACACCTCAAATCCATCTGGAAATCTGATTTCCGGATTTTGAATCAATTTCATGTTTCCGCTACCCGAAATAATAACTTTCAGGGTTACGGCATCGTTTGCTTTTACATTTTCAGCCGAAATGTTGGATGTCATATTTAAACTTCCTACTGTGCCGTTATAATTTGTCGGTTTATTGGTTGGTAATGGTTTTACATTTACAGCTGCTCCATTTGCCGTAATGGCTTTTTGTACATTCGAATACGAATCGAAAAAGTCGTCGAATATACTGCGAACCTGCTGACGGTTTTCAACACGAATAACAGCATCAAATACCGCATTGTCGATTTTTAGCGCTCCGGCTTGTTGTGGAAAAAGCAAAACCTGATACAAAACTACAGTGCCATAATTTTTGCCGTTAAAGTTTTCGTACGAAAATTGTTTGTTTTGCGAAAGTTCAATTTCATTTTTCATAAAACCTTTGAAATCAGGCATTTTTCGGTTGGTGCATTGAACCACATCCAACAAAGTATAAAGTTTGTATGTAACTAATAAAGGCTCTTGTTCGTACACACTCGATTTCGAAACCTGCGCTTTTATAAACACATTTTCGTTCGAAATTCCCTGTCCGGCAGCCGAACGGCTTTCCTCTTTGCCCGATTTAGACGTTGCGTTATCGTCGGCAGGAAGTACTTTTATCGATAAACCATTGGAATTGTATTTTTTACCATCCACCACAATGCTAGCCGACGGAATAGTAAATGTACCTGTTTTGGTAGCCTGTAGCGTGTAAGTGTACGAAACGGATACCGAGGATGATGTTTTTCCGTTTACAATCTGATAACTTGAACTGCGCGACTCAAACGGACCGGCCAACACTTCGAAATTATTAAAATCGGAAGTGCGCATATCCTTTCCGGTTGCATTTACCGTGTATACCAACTGAAACGGACGGTCGAGAATAACGGTTGAAGTAGCCGAAGCTGTAAATCGCACCGGCTCATCTGCCCAAACCAAAACGGTTAGCAACAAAAATACTTTTAATAATACTATCTTTATTTTCATACTTTTTAAAAGTTAGAAGTCAGAGATTAGGAGTTAGAAAATAAGAAATTAGAGAATAAAAAATTGAGTTATTTTTAATTATGCATTATGAATTATTCACTACCAATCTCTCTCAGCACTCTTACGTGCTCTCACCGGTTGTTTTTTCTTTTTATCCAAGGTGTTTTTCTCATCCTGTTGGAGTGCCTCTAATATCTGCTGCGCATTCTGTTTCGATATTTGAGGCTGCTGCTGTTGCTGCTGATTTTTGTCTTGTTCTTTTTTCTGTTCCTTTTCTTTGTCCTTATTCTTTTCTTTATCCTTATCTTTATCTTTATCTTTGTTTTGCTGTTGTTTTTTCAGCATCATTTGCGCATAAGCTAAGTTGTAACGCGTTTCGTCGTCTTTCGGGTTTGCTTTCAACGCCATTTTATAGGCGTCGATGCTTTCCTGAATTTTTTTATCGGATAGTAGAGCATTGCCGGCATTGTGAAAAGCAGCAGCCAATTTACTCTTATCTTTCGGCTGCAATGCCAATGCATTTTTATATTGTTCCAATGCTTCGGGATATTTTCCCTGTTTAAAAAGTGCATTTCCCAAATTATAAGTGCCTTCGAGCGATTTCGGATTTTTCTGTAATCCTTTTCGATAATCCACTTCGGCATCAACAAACTTATCCGATTTATAAAGTTTATTGCCTTCGCGTACATTAGCCGACTCTTCTTGTGCTACTAATGAAGCAAATGCACTGAATATTAATAGTATAATTAGTTGTATTCTCATAATTCCGAATTCTTCTTTCTACCAAATTTCTTTATACGAGGCACGCCTCGTCTCTACAATTTTTTACCTTTCACAAACCTCTCCCGTATATTAAATAGCTTCAATTTACTCAGTTTTTTATTCTGACGGTCGAAAATAAATGTTTCAATCAGTAATAATATCAACGCCAAAATAGCAAACGACTGAAACTGTTCATTATAGTCCGAAAAAAGTTGTGTTTTTATTTCCGATTTGGCTAATTTGTCCAATTCTTTTGTAATAATCCTGTAGGCCGAATTTGTATTATCGGCACGAACATAAGTTCCACCACCTGCCAAAGCTATGTTTTTACACATTTCTTCGTTCAGTTTCGAAACCACCACATTGCCATCTTTGTCTTTCCAAAAACTCATAGTGCCATCCACAGGTATGGGTGCTCCATCAGGTTTTCCCATTCCAATAACGTTTACTACAATGCCTTTTTCTTTTGCTAATTTAGCGGCTCCTACAGCATCGTCCTCATGGTTTTCACCATCAGTAATTACAATGACTGCTCGGCTTGCACTGCTTTTTTCTTCGTTTTCGCCAAATGATTTTATACACAAATCGATAGCTGTTCCAATAGCCGTACCTTGTCGGGGTACTAATTTGGGTGAAATGGTGCTGAAAAACATTTTTGCCGAAACATAATCCACCGTTATAGGTAACTGTGTGTAAGCATCGCCCGCAAAAACCACCAAACCAACTTTATCCTCCGTCATATCGTCCACCAATTTCGATAAAACCTGTTTCGATTTTTCAAGTCGGTTGGGCAGTACATCCTGAGCCATCATCGAGTTCGATACATCGAGGGCTATAACCACTTCTATACCTTTGCGTTTTTCTTTTTCTACTTTTGTGCCAAATTGTGGTTGCGCCAATACAATAATTATCAGTATAATAGCTGTTATTTGAATGTAAAACTTCACTTGCGGACGAATGTACGAAACGAATGGCATCAGTTCGTCCATCAGTTCGGGATTGCCAAAAAGCTTTATTCTTTTCTTTCTCAAATATTGCGAATAGATAAAAGCTCCTACTAATACGGGTATTAATACGAGTAAAAATAAATATTCAGGATGTGCGAATCGAAACATGTTGTTTATTTACAATTAATTCATTTACTATTTATGATTAATCATTAACGATTAAAAAGTTATGGTATTTTCCGTAATAAAGTATTGCGCAAAGCCACCTCTGCTATTAAAAACAAAAATGCCAATAAGGCGAAAATATAATATTCTTCATTCTTTTTGCTGTATTCTTTTACATTTATTTTTGTTTTTTCCAATTGGTCAATTTCCTGATAAATGCTGCGAAGTTTGGAATTGTTTGTTGCTCTGAAGTAGTTTCCACCTGTCATGGCAGCAATATCCTGGAGCGATTTTTCGTCGAATTCCGAATCCATGAGCTGGTATTGAATACCGAGTGGCGTTTGTACTGGAATATTCACTTTCCCGTAGGAGCCAACACCAATGGCATACACCCGAATGCCAAAACTCTTCGCAATTTCGGCAGCGGTAATGGGAGCAATATCGCCGCGGTTGTTCGAACCATCGGTGAGCAGAATAATTACCTTCGACTTCGTTTTGCTATCTTTTATGCGGTTAACGGCATTAGCTAATCCAAGACCTATGGCAGTTCCATCTTCAATCATACCGTATTCCACACCTTTAAAGAGGTTTACGAGCACAGCATGGTCGGTTGTGAGCGGACATTGCGTGAAACTTTCGCCCGAAAATACCACCAAACCAATATTGTCGTTTGGGCGCGAAAGTATAAATTTAGTAGCCACATCTTTCGATGCTTCGAGGCGGTTAGGTTTTAAATCTTCGGCCATCATGGTTCCCGAAATATCCAGCGCAATCATAATATCAATACCTTCGGTATTTTCGGTACGCCATGAGTTCGATGCTTGTGGACGCGCTAATGCAATGGTAATAAAGAGAATAGCTAAAACACGCAACACAAAAGGTACATGAAGCAACTTTATTTTTGTGCTCTTACGCATTTGCTGAATATTCCGGTGTGTAGAAATCTGCAAACTTGCATCCGATTTGTACATCTCTTTCAGATACCAATAAATGACTGGTATCAAAAGTAGTAGCAAAAATAAATATTCGGAATTATTAAATGTCATTCTATTAAACTTCTAATTTTTTAATTGTTAGACGGAGCACGCCATTTCTTTACTTAGACGGAGCACGCCATTTCTTTACTTAGACGGAGCACGCCATTTCTTTACTTAGACGGAGCACGCTCCGTCTCTACAACAATGGGTTCCTCATTTATATTTGTTTCGTTGAGAAACAAATATGCGTTTGCTAAACTCATTTCGTGTTCGTCGGGTGTAGCGTCCCATTTGGCAAATTTTACCAAGTCGGCCAATTTCAGAATTTGCTGTAATGCCGAATAAACCGTTTTGTTTTCAAATTTCAAATGATTCAGATTCGAAATTATTTCTTCCGAAGTCATTTCCATACACGGCACATCGTACACTTTTTCGATATAAACGCGTAAAACATCGGTAATGTCGGTGTGAAACTGTTTTGTTCGGTTCTGTTGCCATGCTTTTTCGTTACGTATACGGTCGAGTTCGGCTAATGCTACCACGTATGGTGGCAAAACAGGCTCTGGAGTTGCATTTTCGAAAATTGGTTTTTTCTGTATCAACTTCCGAATAAGTATATACATCAAAACTCCGATAATAAGAATCAAAAGAACAATTGCTGCAATTCGCCAAAATGCTTTCCAGTTAAAATGCGGATCCATAACCGGTTTAATATCTGCAATTTGATTGGACGCTGTGTCAATCTGAAATGGTTGCACTACTTTTAACGAAAGCGATTTCGACCATACGGTATCGCCATCCATCACAAAAGGGTAAGGGGGGATGTAAAGCAGCGAATCCTCGAACGACGTTACAACATAGCGATGTTTTATAAGGATATTACCATTGTCGGCTTTTGTTGTATCAGCTTTCAGGGGCTCTACAATCTCAATTCCACCAATTATGGTGTCAGAGAAAAGTGGTGCAATAACCTTTTTACCCTGTTTCTGATTTATTTCAAATGTCAATGCTGTTTGCCCACCAATTACAATAACGGTAGAATCGATACGCGCTCCGACAGTTAAATTTTGAGCATGCAGATTATATGTGTTAAATAGAAATAATACGTAAAATATGTATAGTAATCTTTGCATACAGAAATGATTAATTGAAAATTTTGAATTATCAATTATGAATTATGAATTATGAATTATTTTTCACGCTCTCATTTTAAATAATTTCATCAGCGAACGCACATAATCGTCCGAAGTATTCATCGATACAAAATCGACTCCCGAACGGGTAAACGACTTTTGTAGCGACAGTTGATTTTCGCCCCAACTATGCTTGTATGCTGTTCGCAATCGTTTGTCCGACGTATCTACCCAAATTCGTTCACCGGTTTCGGCATCCTTGAGCTTAACTAATCCAACATCGGGCAATTCCGTTTCACGAATATCGTACACCTGTAGAGCAACTACATCGTGTTTTCGGTTGGCAATTATCAGTTCTTTTTCGAAATTTGAATCAAAAAAGTCGGAAATGATAAAGGCAGTGGAACTTTTTTTAATGGCATTTGTAAAATAACGAAGTGCTAAACCTATGTCCGTCAGATTGCTTTCGGGCTTAAAATCAATCAGTTCGCGAATAATGTGTAGTACGTGTTTTTTCCCTTTTTTTGGTGGAATAAATTTTTCAATTTTATCCGAAAAAAAGATAACGCCGATTTTATCATTGTTCTGTATGGTTGAAAAAGCAATGGTAGCAGCCGTTTCAGTGATAATATCTCGTTTCATTTGTGATATGGTACCAAAATTTCGACTACCCGAAACATCAATCATCAACACAACTGTAAGCTCACGTTCTTCTTCAAAAATTTTAATGTACGGATGTCCGAAACGTGCGGTTACATTCCAATCAATCGACCGAATGTCGTCGCCGTATTGATATTCACGCACTTCGGCAAAAGTCATACCCCTGCCCTTGAATGCCGAATGATATTCGCCAGCAAAGATATTCTTCGACAAACCACGTGTCTTGATTTCTATCTTTCGTACCTTTTTTAAAATTTTGCTTGTTTCCATAAATTCAATGTGCCAATTTGCCAATGTGCTAATTTGCTAATGTAAGATTAATATAAGAATGAATGTCTGATTTATTGGCAAATTAGCATATTAAATCATTGGCAAATTAATCAAGGTACTTCAACCGTATTCAAAATTTCTGTAATTATTTCGTCCGAAGTCATATTGTTGGCTTCCGCTTCGTAGCTCAATCCAATGCGGTGACGTAATACATCGTAGCAAACGGCACGAATATCTTCGGGAATTACATAACCACGACGTTTGATAAATGCATACGCGCGTGAGGCTAATGCTAAGTTGATAGAGGCGCGAGGCGATGCACCGAATGCAATCATGTCCTTCAAACCATCCAAACCGTAATCCTGTGGGTAGCGGGTTGCAAATACTATATCCACAATGTAACGTTCAATTTTTTCGTCGATATATACCTGACGAACAATATCGCGGGCTGCAATAATGTCTTTCGGAGATAAAATAGGTGCTACTTTGGGCTTTTCTTTTTGCAGATTCTGACGAATAATAAGTTTTTCTTCCTCTTTTTTCGGATATTTAATCACCACCTTAAGCATAAAACGGTCTACTTGCGCCTCAGGAAGCGGATAAGTACCTTCTTGTTCTATCGGGTTTTGAGTGGCCAGTACCAAAAATGGTTCGTCTAATTTATAAGTATTTTCGCCTATCGTTACTTGGCGCTCCTGCATGGCTTCGAGTAAAGCACTTTGCACCTTGGCCGGAGCACGGTTTATTTCGTCGGCAAGAATAAGATTGGAAAATATAGGTCCTTTTTTAATGCTAAACTCTTCACGCTTCTGACTGTAAATCATGGTGCCGATAACGTCGGCAGGTAATAAATCGGGTGTAAACTGAATACGGCTAAAGTCGCACTTTACTAAGTCCGATAATGTTTTAATGGCGAGCGTTTTAGCCAAGCCCGGAACCCCTTCGAGCAGAATATGTCCGTCGGATAATAAGCCAATAAGCAAGGATTCTACAAGGTGTTTCTGACCAATAATTACCTTGTCCATTCCCATTACTAAGGCGTCAACAAAAGCACTTTGCTTTTCAATTCTTTCGTTAAGTTCTCTGATATCAATTAGTTGATCCATACTAAATACTTTATGTAATCTGTTTTAATTTGCAGAACAAAAATAGCTATTATTGATGTGTTAAAATCTTCCATTAATAACTATTAACCTGAATTTAGATTATTAAGACAAAGACGCTTTTAAGCACCTTCTTAAGGGCTGTTTTTAAGATTAATGAACATAAAAAGTTCTGTATTTGTGCTTAAATACAGAACTTTAAATAAGGTTACAGTGTGTGTAGAAATGATTAAATCAAGCTCTAAAGTTTTTAGTGATTTACAGTATTATTCTATTTGTATTTTACGAGCTATTACATTTCCGTCGTACGTTATTTTCAAAAATAACTTTATAAACAGACTCTAATTATCTGTACCATCAAAGTTGAATTTACAAGTTGAATTCAAGTAACAATTATTTTTAAATTCATTACTTCACCGTTTTCACAACCGCCCAGTTGTTTTTGAGTTTCGATTTTACAAGCTTCAACTCATTTCGGTTTGCTTCGGATTCGATAAGCGGAATGTCTTCGCTGTAAAAACCACTCATATATAATTCGCCACCCGCTGTTAAACAATTTGCGTATTTTTCCATATCGGCTAATAGAATATTACGGTTGATATTGGCTAATATTATATCGAAATGCAAGCCTTCGAGCAATTCGGCTCCGCCTTGTTTCACCTCAATGCCCGAAACATGATTCAGTTCAATGTTTTCGATGGAGTTTTCGGTACACCAACTGTCAATGTCGATAGCCAGCAATTTTTTAGCTCCACGCATGGCAGCCAAAATAGCCAGTACCGATGTGCCACAGCCCATATCCAATACCGTTTTGCCCTCGAGGTTCATAGTAAGCAATTCGCCTATTACTAAGCTTGTTGTTTCGTGATGCCCGGTGCCAAATGCCATTTTGGGGTCAATCACAATATCGTAGGTTGCTTTTGGCACATTTTTGTGAAACGAGCTGTGTATAACACATTCATTATCAATAATAATAGGTTCGAAATAATGTTTTTCCCACTCTTCGTTCCAGTTTTTCGATTCGATGGTTTCTACATTGTAATCGATACTTGTTTCAATTACAAAATCTGAAATAAGTGCTTTCAGCTCATTTTCGCTAAATGCATCTTCGGCAATAAAAGCTTGCAAACCATCGCTTGTAGGTACAAAAGTATCGAATCCCATTTCGCCTAATTCGGCAGCCAATATATCGGCAATATACTCTTCGTAAGGCGTAACTTTGAAATCAACCTGAATAAAATTCATAAATATTTTTTGTTTAAAAAATTGACTACAAATATACTACTTTTTATACAAGCAATGCCTTTGTAATTTTGAAAGAAACGTTTTGCATTGGCAAAAGCCTAATGAAGAATATCAAAGCATATTTATATTCTCCACCGCTATTACTACTTCATTTTTTTGATGTTCAATGCGTTTTAATATTCTATCGAGATAATCTTCGCCCAAGCTGTTTTTAATCCAATTTATTTCTTCAATAGGTTCTACCCTTATTTGTGTGGGTACAAATAAGTGGTAGAACCAAAAAATGAAGTGGTTGAAAATTATAAGTTTATGAATGGATAGCTGCAAAATGGG
>DYSC01000192.1 GCA_020726365.1 Porphyromonas sp. | reverse complement strand
GGAAAATGATTAAATATATTTAGTGTTTTTATTTGATGGAAACAGTTTTTGATAAATGAATATCTTTTGAAGACGAAGCAACTTGAATAGTATAATTTCCTTTATCTAATTTCCAATCGTGTATTTGTCCATCAAAATATGAGAGTGATTTTTTCTCGATAGTTAATTCAACTAATTTCTTTTGTTTGGCTTTCAATTCTACTTTTTTGAATGATTTTAATTCCTTAATTGGTCTATCTACTAATGGATTTTCTGCCGAAACATAAATTTGAGCAATTTCGCTTCCGTCAACATTGCCAGTGTTTTTAATCTCGAATGCAACCGTAAAAGAATTTTCATCTTCCAAAATACTTAAATTTGAGTATTCAAAAGTTGTGTATGAAAGTCCGAAACCAAAAGGAAAAAGTGGTTCGATGTTATATTTATCAAAATGTCTGTATCCAACGTAAATATCATCGGAATAATAGGTTCGAGCAGTATAAGTTTTGTAAGTATCAAATGAAGAAGCGTCTTCATATTTTTTGGGGAATGAAATGGGAAGTTTACCGCTGGGATTGTATTTCCCAAATAAAACATCAATTATTGCATTTCCACCTTCTGTTCCAGAAAACCAAGTTTGAATAACTGCTTCAACGTCATTTAACCATTTATCCATAACAATTGGAGCACCAGTGCTTAATACAACGACTACATTTTTATTAACTTTTGTTATTTCTTGAATTAATTCAGTTTGTTGGCTTGGTAATTCTAAGTTTTGTCGGTCGCGTCCTTCGGTTTCAATTTGGTCGGAATTTCCAGCAAAAATTAATACAATATCGCTATTTTGGGCTAATTTTATTGCTTCTTCAAATTGATTTTCTTGAGGTTTTTGCCAACCTAAAATAGCAACAGCAGCACCGCCGTTTTCGTAATATTCTAAAGTAATTTTGTGAACAGCATCTTTTTCAAGGGAAACTGAATAACTTTTTGTTTCTACTGCGTGGTCGTTCCAATCGTTAATAATTAATTTATCATCAAAATACAATCTTACACCATCATCAGATGAAGTTTGAATTTGATATTCACCAGATTTTGGTACTTTGATAAAACCGCTCCATCTCGCCGAAAAATTATCTTGCGGAATTGTTGGCTCTGGACTTTTATCATCCCAATGAAAATCCACATTACTTTCAATTCGTTCAATTTTGGGATTTCCTTCCAGGAATTTATTATCCCAATATTTAGCTTGTAAACCATTTGTTTTTAACGATTTATCAGTAAATAAAAATTCATGTTCCATTCCTTTTGTGTCGCCTTCAAGAATTACTCCATGTTCAAAATTAATTTCAATATTTTCAGAATATTTTTCCCGAATGGCTTGCAACGGAGTAATTGGGTCAATTGGAGTTACATACGAACTTCCGCCACCGCCTGTCCTTTGTATTTCTGCATTCGGACCAATAATTGCAATCTTTGTGAATTTATTGTTGTTAAGTGGAAGAATATTGTTCTCATTTTTTAATAAAACAATCGATTCAAGTGCAGTTTGATATGCAATTTGCCGATTTTCTTTTGTGTTTACTAATTCGGGGTTTTCTTGCCACTCAGGATTATCGAACAATCCTAATTTGAAAATGACACGGAGAATTCTACGCACTTTCTCAGTAATTTGGACTTCGGTTATTTCGCCTTGTTGTAATGGAATTTTTAATGAATTATTGTTAATGTAAGCTCCTGTTGGCATCTCAAGATCCATTCCACCTTTTGCTGTTGGAATTGTGGATTTTACTGCATCCCAATCACTCATTATTAATCCAGAAAAACCCCATTCTTTTTTTAATTTATCCACTAATAGATAATCTTTTTCGGCTGCATAATTCATATTTATTTTATTGTATGAATTCATAACACATAAAACATCAGCTTCTTGAACACCAGCTTTAAAAGCGGGTAAGTAGATTTCATTCAAAGCACGTTCACTTACAATTACGTCAACAAAAGTTCTTTCGTGCTCGTGGTTATTTACCGCTAAATGTTTAATTGTTGCAGCAATTCCTTCATTTTGCACACCTTTTATATAATCTACTGCAATTCTTGATGTAAGAAAAGGATCTTCGCCAAAACTTTCAAAATTTCTTCCACCCATTGGCATTCGTACAATGTTTACACACGGACCAAGAATTACATGCCGACCTTTTCCCTTTGTTTCGCGAGCTATTGCCGAACCGACTTTGCTAATTAATTCTGGATTCCAAGTTGCAGCCATTGCTACGGAAGCAGGAAAAGCCGTTGAAGGATTCCACCTTGGACCCATTGGTCCATCTGTCATTTTTAATTCTGGAATTCCCAAACGGGTTATTGATTTTGTCGCAAAACCAGTTCCACCGAGCAATTCAATTTTTTCATCAAGAGTCAATCGTTTTAGTAAATCTTCAATTCTATCTTCAATTGGTTGAGATGAATTTTTGTAAAGCATATTTTCTTGGGAAAAGCCAGTTGAAAACATCAAACTGATAAGTAAAACAATAATTTTCTTCATTTGTATCTCATTAATTATGTGAAAAATAGTTATTTTTTTTGTAGTAATGTTTCATATCCAAATGTTAAAACTTCTCGAATTAAA
>DYSC01000191.1 GCA_020726365.1 Porphyromonas sp. | reverse complement strand
AATTTTGAGCTATATGATTACTCGACGAGCAGTAAACGGCTATATTCATTTTTTTAAGTCTATGGTCTAATGCCTTTTGACAAATATTAAGCGTCTATCTTAGCATACGTTGCATTTTCCTCAATAAACTGACGGCGTGGTGCTACATCATCGCCCATTAGCATCGAGAAAACGTGGTCGGCTGTAGCTGCATTCTCAATTGTCACCTGACGCAAGGTGCGGTTTTCGGGATTCATGGTAGTGTCCCACAACTGAATTTCGTTCATCTCTCCCAAACCTTTGTAGCGTTGTGTGTGTACTCCACCTTCAACTCCACCACCATATTTCTCAATAAATACCTGACGTTGCAAATCATTCCAGCAATACTCTTCGTTTTTTCCTTTTTTAACCAAATATAACGGTGGCGTAGCAATGTATAAATACCCCTGCTCAATCAACTCTTTCATGTGGCGGAAAAAGAATGTCATAATCAGCGTTGCAATGTGGCTTCCGTCCACATCGGCATCGGTCATAATTATAATTTTATGATAACGCAATTTTGCCATATTTAGTGCCTTGCTATCATCTACAGTACCAATTGTAACTCCCAAAGCAGTATAAATATTGCGAATTTCTTCGCTTTCGAGCACTTTGTGTTGCATGGCTTTTTCTACATTCAGAATTTTACCACGCAGTGGCAAAATTGCCTGAAACTGACGGCTACGACCTTGTTTGGCTGTACCGCCTGCCGAATCCCCTTCGACAAGGAATAATTCGCATTTTGCAGGATCTTTGTCGGCACAGTCGGCTAATTTACCGGGTAAACCTCCACCCGAAAGTGGCGATTTGCGCTGTACCATTTCACGCGCTTTACGAGCCGCATGACGAGCTGTAGCAGCCAATATTACTTTATCAACTATGGTGCGTGCCGATTTTGGATTTTCTTCCAGATAATTACCCAGCGCTTCGCTCACAGCCATTTCTACCGAACCTATTACTTCGTTGTTGCCCAATTTTGTTTTGGTTTGTCCTTCGAATTGTGGCTCCTGCACTTTGATAGAAATAACGGCAGTCAACCCCTCGCGGAAGTCATCACCACTAATTTCAATTTTTAATTTATCCAATAATTTTGTGTCCTCGGCGTATTTTTTCAATGTACGAGTTAGCCCACGGCGGAAACCTGATAAGTGCGTTCCACCTTCGATGGTATTGATATTATTTACATAAGAGTGAATATTTTCGTTGTACGAAGTGTTGTATGTCATTGCTATTTCAACAGGCGTTCCGTTTTTTTCGGTAACAATGTGGATTACACTGTCAATCAACTTTTCACGGGCTTCGTCAATATATTCAACAAATTCTTTCAACCCTTCGTTAGAGAAAAATAATTCATTTTTAAACGTTCCATCTTCGTTTACAAAACGTTTATCAGTGAGTGTAAGTGTAATACCGGCATTCAGGTAAGCCAATTCGCGCAAGCGATTTGCCAGAATATCGAATTTATATACCGATTCGATAAAGATGCTTGCATCGGGAAGGAAAGTAACCGCAGTACCATTGTTGGTGGAAGTACCTATTTCTTTTACCGGAAATTTTGGAATACCACATTCGTATTCCTGCATATAGAGTTTTCCATTGCGCGAAACTTCCACATGAAGCAAGGTAGAAAGTGCATTTACGCACGATACGCCCACCCCGTGAAGTCCACCGGAAACTTTGTAGCTGTCTTTGTCGAATTTACCACCGGCATGTAGTACTGTCATAACTACTTCGAGTGCCGATTTACCTTCTTTTTCGTGCATATCCACCGGAATACCACGTCCGTTATCCACAACAGTAATCGAATTATCTTCGTTAATCGTAACGTGAATGGTATCGCAATGACCTGCTAACGCCTCATCGATAGAGTTATCAACTACTTCATATACAAGGTGGTGTAAACCTTTCACGCCAATATCGCCAATATACATGGCCGGACGTTTACGTACTGCTTCTAAACCTTCTAAAACCTGAATACTACTCGCTCCATAATTGGAGCTGTCATTCGCTTTTACTTCTTCGCTCATTTTCTACTGCAATGAATTTAAATTCAATTAATTAGATATGTGTTTTCGTTTTGTATTTTAGTGCGTTTTTGTTACAACTATACTTTACAGAAAAAACATACAAATATACGGTAAAAAATTGGATTAATCAGACTTTTTCATTCCATTTTGACAAAAAAAAGGATAAAATATAGCTTTAAAATAGTCAAAAAACAACGCATTGATAAATTGTTGCACAAAAAGATTGTATATTTGCAACACTAATAATTCGTGATTTGTGATTCATAAATAAAACTTCTTATTTTTAAATATTATGCAAACAGCTTTAATTTTATTTGCTCTCGGAATGCCCGAAATTATTCTTATTGCCTTAGTGGTTTTATTACTTTTTGGTGGTAAAAAAATTCCTGAACTCATGCGCGGTATTGGTAAAGGCGTTAATCAATTTAAAAAAGGGATGAACGAAGTTGAAAACGAAATTACATTCCCTGACCAGAAAAAGGAAGAGAAGAAATGATGTGATGATATGTTGATGTTGTAATAATTTCTAATTATTAGACGAGGCACGCCTTTTATTAGACGAGGCACGCCT
>DYSC01000190.1 GCA_020726365.1 Porphyromonas sp. | reverse complement strand
TGATAACCCAGTGATTGATGCAATCTCTTATGGTTATAAAACTGAAAATACTTTTTCAAACCTTTCCACAAAGTTAATCCATTTTCGTACACATTCAAATAAACGTTTTCGTATTTTACGCTGCGCCATAAACGTTCAATATAAATATTGTCAAGAACTCTGCCTTTTCCAATGGGATATAGGTAACTTTTTTTTTAGAAAGTCATTCTCGACTTTCAATTGACCGATTTGAGCATACAAAATCTGAGTCTCTACTACTTTTTCCTGCTCATTGCTATTGTCAGATATGAATAAATTACCAAAATTCTTCAATGCCTGCGCTTTCCATAATGAAATTTGAGCCGGTTGTAGCTCGTATTTCTTGGCTAAACTCTCAATGGTTTCACGCTCTTTTAAAACTCTATAAAACTACTTTTGCTTTGAATTCTTTGCTGAATTTTCTCCTCGATGTTGACATAAAATTTTTGTTTAAAGAAGAGAATACAATTCTATCTTAACTTAATGTCATGTTTTAGGGGGGGTATCATAGTTTATTGTACCAATCGTATCGAAAGGCATAACTTGTCGGCAAGAACGCATTTGAAAAGATTAGGCAGAAAAACTATCTGCTTTTAGCCGGAGTTTAACAGTGCTAATGGCAGTATTACGTATTTATTTTTGGGGATAACATGAGTTTGCAAGCTCAACACCACCAATTAAAGCAAACGTTTGCATAGATTTTTTGGCTTCAAATAAGATGGCTCGCTGTGTTTAAAACTGAAAATGAAGTATCATTGTAAATCAAACGCGAAAAAATAAACGCTATGTTAAACGCACAAAAAAAACTAAGCAATCCGTTTTTAGCACTGTTGGCATTACCTGCCACAGCTGTTGGATTTGCACTTTCGACCCAAATTGCAGCATTGAGCTGGATTTTATCTAAAAAATACGCTCTCGACATTCACGAAGTAGCTTTTGTATGGTTAGCTGGTCCAGTTGCCGGAATTTTCGGACAAATTATTGTGGGTTTGGTGAGCGATAATGTGTGGTTTATGGGTGGCCGTCGCCGTCCGTTTATTATGATAGGCGGCATGGTGAGCACACTGGCTTTTCTGGCTTTACCTTACATTCGCGAAATTTCGCAAATTACCGGCATTACCGACATTATTATAATAGCCTCACTTATAGCTCTTTTTCTCGATTTGTCGGTAAATGTCACCTTTAATCCGGCGCGTTCCATTATTGCCGACCTTACGCCCGAAGGAAAAATTCGAACCGCAGGTTTTGTTTGGATGCAAATTATTTCCGGCTTTTTTGGCGTATTTGCCTATTTTCTCTCTATGGTTTTTGGAAACGAAACATTGCTGTTCATTGCGGCATTTTTGGTTTTTGCCACAGCTGTTTTCCCCATTTTATTTATTCAGGAAAAAAAGGATTTGGCAGTTGAGAATAAATCTACCGAGAAATTTGGTGTAACTCAAATTCTGAAAGAAATATTTCCACTTTACGGATTTTTGGTTTTTGGCGTTTTTAGTGTTTTCAATCATTTCATGGATTCACTTACGCCGTTTCACAATCCGGTTCTTATCGCAGCATTGATATATTCGGTCGTGATTGGGATTATTAGTATTATAAAAGGGATAAAAAAACAAAGTAACCGCAACGAATTTCACAAGATTATGCTCGCACACTCGTTCACTTGGGTGGCGTTTCAAAGCATGTTTATTCTGTCGGGCTTTTTTATCGAAAAACAGATTTTGCCAAATGTGGAGATTAATTCGCTAATTGCTAATTGGTTTGCACAAACGCTTACGGGTGTAAATCAGACTATGGATGCATCGGTTGGGAATATAGTTTCACTTGGTTTTCTGATTCTGAATTTTGTTGGGGCAGTGTTCCCGCTAATTTTACAATCCGTTTCGCGTCAGATTGGCCGTGTTAGAACCTACGTTTCGGCACTTGTTTTTGCCGTGATTGGCTATTTTTACATTGCCTTTTTTGGTAAAGTGGAAGTTGATTTTTATATCGGCATGTTTTTGGTCGGAATAGGTTGGTCGGCAGTAATTTCGATTGTTTTTGCCATTATGAGCGAACGCGTTAATCCTGCTAAAATGGGATTGTACATGGGAGTATTTAATTTGGCAGTTGTATTACCTCAAATGATGAGCAACGGTGTGGCCAATGTTATTAAACAAACCGGAAATTATCAGTTGCTTTATATTTTCTGTGGATTGTTAATAGCTGTTTCGGTAATTTTCTGGATGTTTATTCGGGAACCTGAGCAAACAAAAAGCAGTACAAATACTATTCGGGGTGGTCATTAAGCCCTAAAAACAGACTATTTGGTATACCAATTTCATAAAATATGTTATAAAACACATTTTTCGAGAAAATAATTTCGATTTCTCTTGCAAGTGTTCAAAATACCCTTTATCTTTGCATCGTGATTTTTTCATAGTATTAGATTTAAGGTTAACAAAAAGATTGGTAGATAGTCGTGAGACTAAGCTACCTTTCGCTTTTTATAGACTTCCCACTTCTTAATCTTCGGCATATAGGTCAAAAAGTAGGCTGTATTTTTGATTAAATTTTTAACCCAACTTGCAGCTAATCCGACCAAAACATTTGCTGTTCAATGATTTGA
>DYSC01000050.1 GCA_020726365.1 Porphyromonas sp. | reverse complement strand
TAAATATAAAATATCGAGAATAGATATTTTTGGCGTCTTAACTATCACTCAAAGACGCAAACTCAAGATTCAAATATCTGAAAATAAATGATATAACGCTAAGTTGCCAAGAAAACTCAAGAGTTTTCTTGGCAACTTAGCGTCTTTGCGTGAATTTAATATTTTTATAACGAACTATTGAATAAATAAAACAAAAAAAGAGATTGTCAGATTTGATAATTAAAAGAAAATAAGCATCTTATTTATTTAAGCTGCTTATTTATCATTGAAAAGCACCATAATGTATAAAAGAATGCAACTTTATTGTGAGTATTTTGTTCTTCCTTTTACTCTTTATAATTAGAGTTGAAATCAATGAAACAAGTTGACGAAGATAATTTTTACAATTCCTTCCGAAAAGGGGATATAAAAGCGTTTGAGCATTTGTATAAAATGTATCAACCACGCCTTTTTGCTTATTGCCAGAACATGGTTTATAGTTCGGATGTGGCTAAAGACATTGTGCAAGAGTCCTTTATGGTTTTTTGGGAAAACAGGGAAAATATTCATACCGATTTTTCAGTCATATCCTATTTATTCAAAATTTTACATTCCAATTGTTTAAAATACCTGAGACGAGCTTCTATAATGAGCAATTTTTCCGATTTAACTGATTTGAAATTGAAAGAAATTGAAATGAATTATTATAGTCCTGAAAAAAACATATTCAACAATATTTATTTAAAAGACTTGGAGAAAATTTATGCCAATTCATTAGATAAATTGCCTGAAAAATGCAGAGAGATATTTGTGCTCAGCAGACAGCAATATATTACAAGTATCGAAATTGCAACCAAACTTGGGCTATCTCTAAGAACAGTAGAAAATCAACTATATAGGGCGACTAAAATATTAAAAGAAGAACTCAAACAATATGCCTAAAAACCTCATTTTTTATCTTTAAATTTTTACACCAAATGACACAATTTACAAAGATAAACAACAATTTAATTATAAGATATTTACGAAACGATCTCTCTGAAGCGGAGAAACTGCGGGTTATTTCGTGGCTTGAAGCCGATCAGCAAAATGTTGAATTTTTATTGGGACTAAAAGAAGCATACCTTGTTTCTCAATGGCAAACTATAAAAGAAAATTCCGATGTGGATAATGAATGGAAAAAGATACATTCAAAAATCAATTTGGAACAAAACTCAAAACAGGTTTCGAAAAGAAAATTTATTCTGCAAATATCACGCTATGCAGCAATAATTGTGTTTGCATTTGGCTTGGGTTTTATAGGAAATCATTATTATTTGACAAATACAAATAATACAACTTTTTCAACAGGGTCCGGGCGTAATTCTGTAATAATTTTAAACGATGGAAGTAAAGTGACTTTAAATGCAAAATCGACGTTGGCATATAACAACAACAAGTCTAATGCCCGTGAAGTAACTTTGAATGGAGAAGCGGTATTTGATATTAAAAAGGATAATGGTAAGCCATTTTACGTTAACACCTCGAAATATAAAATTAAGGTATTAGGGACTTTATTCAATGTTTCTACTTACGATAACGACGACTATGTTTCCACAACTTTAAAAAGAGGGAAAGTTCAGATTATTGACACTAAATCCAATAATATACTTTCTGAATTAAAAGAAGGAGAACGTTTTTATATTGACAAAAAGACGGGCAATTATACTATAAAAATGCAAGCTGATTTGAATGACGATTTTGGTTGGTACAACGGAAAATTGTGTTTCAATGATATACTCTTGAAAGACTTAACCAATAAGCTCGAAAGAGAATTTGGATATGACATTGAAATAAAAAATCAAAACGTTCAAAATTATAGATACAAAGCAAATATTGAGAAAGAAAGTATAAAAAATATCATGGAATACATTTCTTTGGTAACTCCGGATGTACATTATAAAATCAATGATGTAGCGAAGAAAATTCAGATTTATTGAAAATATTTGAATTTGTTGTGAGTATTTCAAATACTTTGATACTCTTTTAATTTTACAGGCATTTAAATGTGTTTTAATTAAAAATTAAAAAGTATTATGAAGAAAAATCTCAAACTCTTAGTACGACAAATTTTGTCGAAATCAAAAGCATTAGTTGTAATGCTCTTATTCTTTCATGCTGTTCTAAGTTTTGGACAGCAACAGAAGATGAAGATCAATTTAAAGTCATCCCCTGTTTCAACGGTAATTAAGGAAATCGAAAAGCAATCAGGATTAACCTTTTTTTATCACATTGAAGACATTAACTTAAATCAGAAAATAAGAGTTAATGCTCAGAACAAGACTCTTAAAGAAGTTTTAAATTCAATTTCTACTCAAACAAACCTTAGTTGGAAAATAGAAAATGATCAGATTTTACTTTATAAAAACTCTCAAGTATCCAAACCACAAGCTAATGGATTAATTGATTTAAGAGGAACAGTAAAAGATGGAAATGGAAACTGTTTAGTTGGTGCTACTGTTTCAATAAAAGGGAAAACAATTGGAACTACAACAGATCAAAAAGGAGCTTTTTCATTAAACGATGTTCAAGAGGATGCTATATTGGTATTTTCATTTGTTGGAATGAAAACGCAAGAAGTGGCAGTAAAGGGAAAATCATCCTTTAATGTTGTTTTAGCAGATAATGCAGTGGGACTTAACGAAGTAGTGGCTATTGGGTATGGCACTACTCGCAAAAAAGATGTAACAGGAGCAGTATCTGTTGTGACTTCTAAAGAGTTTGAATCCAAGTCAACTGCCAATTTGGGTGATGCCCTCGAAGGCAAAATTTCCGGTGTTCAAATAAGTAAACCATCAGGTCAACCGCAATCAGGCTATAATATTACCATACGTGGTATTTCTACGATAACTGCCGGAAGCAATCCTCTCTTTATTGTTGATGGAGTTCCAACAACATCAATTAACCAAATTGAGCCTACAGACATAGAAAATATTTCTATTTTGAAAGATGCCTCTGCCGCAGCTATTTATGGAGCCTCCGGTGCGAATGGCGTTGTATTAATTACAACTAAACGTGGAGCCAATCATGAAACAAAAGTGAGTTTTAACACATATTACGGTGTTGCTAACGTTTCAAAAACAATGGATGTGCTCAATGCTACGCAATATAAAGGGTTGATGACTGAAATGGGTTATAATGCTGATTGGTCACTTTACAACAATAATACAAATTGGCAAGATAAGGTGTTTCGCACGGGTGAAACTCAAAGCTACCAATTAAGTGTTTCGGGTGGTAACGAAAAAACAAGTTTCTACTTATCCGGGTCATACTTTAATCAGGGAGGTGTGATAATTGCCAACAGCATGGAAAAATACAGTTTCAGAGTAAATCTTGATCATAAGATAAGTGATTTTCTGAAAGTAGGTACAAGCGTTTCATATAATAAATGGAATGATGTGGGCGTGTCAGAGGGTCAAAGATGGTCTCTGGGAAATAGTTTTTTAACTGCCTCGCCTGTTATCGGAATATACAATCCTGATGCTTCTTTTACATATGATCCATTCCTTGCTGATCTGGAAAATCCTGTTTCGCTTTTAACGGCTGACGAACATGGATATAACAATTATAGGTTTAATGGGAACGCTTATGCTGAACTGTCATTTACGAAAGATTTGAAGTTTAAAAGCATGTTAGGTATTGAGGAAAACAATGATTCCTATCACTCATGGATTGACCCTTTAAGGACACGCGAAGGACGAATTTATCAGGGAATAGCTAATTATAGTAGTTCTGTAAGCTTTTATTGGATAAGCGAAAACACACTTAGTTACAATAAAATTATTGGGAAACATACTTTTGGTGGTTTAGCCGGTTTTGTCGCATCAAAAATCAATGGTGAGAGTTCAGGAATTACCGGTAAAAAATATGGTAGCCCAGCTGTTCACACAGTTAATGCCGGTACCGAAATCAGTGCTTCATACTCAGAAATGGCAAAATCCAATGAGTCTTTTCTGGGACGTATAAATTATGCTTACGACGATAAATATCTTTTAACTGCAAACTTCAGAGCAGATGGATCTTCTGTTTTTGGCGCCGATCACAAATGGGGATATTTCCCTTCATTTTCAACAGGATGGCGAATCTCGAAAGAAGGGTTTTGGAATGAAAACAGCTTAGTAGATGACTTGAAACTTAGAGCCGGTTGGGGTGAAGTTGGAAATGATCAAATTGGAAATTATGCTTCGTGGGGTGTTGTTACGCCAAGTGCAAATTATGTTATTGGAGGTGTGCAAGTTCCGGGTACAGGACTTTCTCAAATGGAGAATGCTGATTTAAGATGGGAAAAAACTGCGCAAACAAATATTGGTATTGATGCCTATTTATTAAAAAATCGCATCGCTTTCTCAGCCGATTATTACATCAAAAACACAACAGATATGTTGTTGAATGCACCCATTCCATTTAGTGTTGGTATGGGCTGGACAACGAGTACTGCAACAAAAAATGTAGGTTCAATGACTAATCAAGGACTGGAGTTTCAGGTTAATTCAAAAAATCTGGTAGGAAAATTAAAATGGACAACAGACTTCAATATTTCATTTAACCGCAGTAAAATTACTAAACTCGAAGAAGGTGTGCCAATTTTAGGTGGATTTATTGATAACCGGTCTGCTGCTGCTATTGTTCAGGAAGACCAACCATTAGGAACATTCTATGGATATGTTGCTGAAGGAGTAGATCCAGCCACAGGAAACATGAATTATAAGGATATAGATGAATCGGGCGATTTAAGTGATGGTGATAAAACAATTATTGGATATGCAAATCCTGATTTTACTTACGGATTAACAAATAACTTCAACTACAAAGGATTTACCTTCTCTTTCTTTTTCCAAGGTGTACAAGGGAATCAAATTTTCAATGCAAGCCGCATTGTAACAGAAGGAATGTACTATCCGGTTAACCAATTGACTTCGGTTTTAACCCGCTGGGAAAATCCGGGAGACATTACTATAATGCCAAAGTCCGATCCGGGAAACTTAAACCATAATTCAGATGTTTCATCACGGTATGTTGAGGATGGTTCATACTTGCGACTAAAATCTGCAACATTCGGGTACGATTTACCAAAATCAATTTGCAGTTTTTTGAAAGCACAAAAGCTTTATGTTTATGTAACAGGAGATAATCTGTTGACTTTTACAAAATATAGTGGATTTGATCCAGAAGTTAGTGCTTATGGAGTTGGAATTGCTCCATGCGTTGATTTTGGTTCATATCCGCAATCCAGAAGCTTTCTGTTTGGTCTTAACCTTAATTTCTAATATTTTAAAATTGAATAAAGATGAAAAAAACAAATTATATATTTAGAGTATTGAGCTTTTCGCTATTCATTACAATTGCAAGCTCTTGTAGTAAGGATTTTCTTGATTTAAGCCCGACAACTACATTAAACAGTGGAAATGCTTACAATTCTGCTAAAGACTTAAACAATGCGATTACCGGTGCTTATAATGCTTTTTATCAAGAGTATTATGAATGGGATTATATTTTATTGGGAGACATGCGTTCGGACAATGCTTATGCGGGTGGAGGTGAAGATATCGCCACTACACCTTATGATAACTTAAGCATTCAGGCAGGAAATACACGCATGGAATTCGATTGGGCACAATTGTATTTTGGCATTGGTCGTTGCAATATTATTCTTGATAAGATAAATAGTGTTACTGACCCAGAATTGGATATGAATGACTTGAAAAATAAAATAATAGGGCAAGCCAGTTTTTTACGTGCATATCATTACTTCCATTTGGTAAAAACCTGGGGTGGAGTTCCTATCGAATTACATTCGAACACAACCGATCCGAACAAAACAAATCTTCAACGTTCAACTGAAATAGAAGTTTACAATCAAATTGTGAAAGACCTTGAAGTGGCAATTGCCAATCTACCCGATTATTACACCGACGATAACACGGAAAACAAAGTCAGAGCAACGAAAGGTGCTGCCAATGCATTAATGGCAAAAGTTTGGGCACAACGACCTGATAGAGATTATTCTAAAGTAGTAACATATTGTGATGCAGTAATCAATAGTCCGGCTGGTTATACTTTATTACCCAATTATGCTGATTTATTTGATGGCGAACATTATATGAACGATGAGTCTATCCTCGAAATTGCATTCCAAACCGATCCCAACTGGATTACTTCCAATTGGGGAACTGCACTGTTTAATGAAGTAGGAGATGGATTCCAAAGCTACTGTGTTCCGTCAAAAGATTTAGTAAATTTATACGATTCACAAAACGATTTAATCCGTAAAAATGCGAATATAATTTTCAGAACTGACAATGACTATGCCGACGAAAACTGGAATCCATGCAGAGATCCTGCAACAGCTGTTCCGTATTACTATAAAGAAAAACACCCTAATGGATGGAATGGCGGCGACCACCTTTATTTATTGAGACTTGCCGATATTATATTATTGAAAGCCGAAGCATTAAATGAAACCAATAAATTGTCAGGTGCTCTTACGATTGTAAATGAAATCATTCGCAATCGGGTTGGATTATCGCCTGTTTCAGCTACTACTAAAGAAGATATGCGAACAAAGATTCTTGATGAAAGAAGGATGGAGCTTGCATTCGAAGCGCAGCGTTTCGATGATTTAGTTCGGAATGGTGTTTTTGTTTCAACAATGAATAATCTGAAAGAATATAAATTTACATGTAATGACGGAACTCCAAGTGCTCCAATTCTGATAAATTATAATGCTACAACAGAAAAGCAATTATGTCCGATTCCACAAAATGAACGTGACAGAAATTCGAACATTAGTCAAAACCCCGGTTATTGATTTTTAATGCAAAAGTTCCTGTTCATTTACAACGAGCAGGAACTTTTTTAATTGAAGTTATTTTTTTTATAAGCAAACAATGACATGAAATCAAAAATTGGCATTACAATACAAATCTTCTTATTTGGTTTATTTTCAGTATCATGTGTAGCAACTCCAATACCAATTCCAACAACTAAAATAACAACGCATGGAATTATACCGCTCCCGAAAAGTATTGATCTCCCTGATGGTAGTGTTGTTTTAAATCAGGATTTTGTTTTTGTGACAAGTAGTGTTTTTGATATTGCTAATAAGGCTGCTGAAAATGTTTTCAGTAATACATTAATTGCCTTTCAAACTTCAACTTCAAGTATTTCCGGAAAAATAAACTTCCGATTAATACAAGATAATACTTTAAAACATGAAGCCTATTCTATTTTGATAAATTCCAATGGTATATTACTTAAAGCCGGAGATGAGGCGGGAGCATACTGTGCCGTTCAATCATTAAAGCAATATTTGTGGAGTGTATCGAATGGGTTGAAACAAGCTTCGCTTGATGTACATTTTCTTACAGTTTCTGATGAACCCAAATATGAATGGCGTGGTTTTCACCTTGATGTTTCCCGGCATTTTTTCACCAAAGAATATATCCTGAAAATAATTGACTGGCTTGCGTACTACAAATACAATAAATTTCACTTACACCTTACCGACGATCAGGGTTGGAGAATTGAAAGCAAGATATTTCCGTTGCTAAATTCGGCTGGTTCGTGGCGATATTTAGATTATAATGATTCTATATGGTCATCAGGTTCTTGCAATCCGAATTATGCCATTAATCCTCAATTTCTAAAAAAAGTAAACGGAAGAACTATGTATGGAGGATATTATACTCAAGACGACATTGCTGAAATTGTAGCTTACGCCCAAAAACATTTCGTAGAGATTATTCCTGAGATTGACATGCCAGGTCACATGACGGCCGCTATTCAAGCTTATCCTTTACTGTCATGCAGTGGAAAGTCCGGAATGCATGGAGACTATTCATATCCCATTTGCCCCTGTAATCAAAATGTATATGACTTTGTATATCAAATCTGGGATGAAGTAACGCCACTATTTCCGTCAAAATATGTGCACATTGGTGCAGATGAAGTAGTTAAATCAACCTGGGATACCTCAGATGATTGTAAAAATTTCATGACTTCAAATAGCATTAAAGATACTACCGTTTTACAAAGTTTCTTTGTAAAAAAATTACAAACTCATTTGGAAGAAAATGGAAAAACAGTTGTGGCATGGGATGATGTGAGTGTTGAGCCAAATCATGAAACAATTTTAAATTTTGATTCCAAGCTCAAAATTATGTATTGGCGTAGTTGGATGACAAATGCACCGACAGTGGCAGCAGCCAATGGTAATGATATAATTTATACCAATTGGGATATGTTTTATTTCAGTAGCGAAAACTCCCAAGCTCAATTAATGGAACTGCTGGAATATGATATAACCACAGCGTATCCGGCGGAGGTAAGCAGCAAGGTTATTGGATTTCAAGGTTGTGTTTGGACGGAGCAGATTCCATCGGAGAAAGTATTAGAATCATTGATTTTCCCCCGAATTCAGGCATTATCCGAAGTAAACTGGTCGGCATTCAAAAACTTATATTCATTCAACACAAGGCTTGAACCACATAAAAAATATCTGAAATGTCTGGGTGTAAATTGGGTTGACCCTAAATAATAGAATAGATTATTTACACATAAATTAATTAAAGATTAGTACAAATACTTATTGGCGACTGAAAATGAAATTTAAAATACTGTGTATCTTATTGGTATTAAGCGGAATAACTTATTCGGCAAATCCAAACCTGATTCCCCAGCCCAAAGAAATGAAAATACAAAAAGGGGATATTGTTTTAACCCATAAAACATCAATACATTTTTCCGACAATTCACTTTCAAATGAGGCTGATTTGCTAAAAAAACTGCTTCAGCCATCCACTGGTTTTGATTTCACAGTTTTAAAAACAAATGAGAGTTCTAAGATATACCTTAAATTAGCTAAACAGTCTGAAAATTTTGCTCATGAAGCATATAAATTGGAAGTCGGAACAAAGACAATTGAAATTACGGCTGCTGATTCTTCCGGTTTTTTTAACGCTTTTCAAACTTTGCTGCAATTATTGCCTTCCGAAATTTATGGCAATAAAATAGTCAAAAATAAAGTATGGAAAATACCTAATATTCAAATTGCAGACAGTCCCACTTATATTTGGCGCGGTGCAATGTTGGATGTGTCTCGTCAGTTTTATGATATAAACTATCTGAAAAAATACATTAACCGGATGGCAGCCCATAAACTTAATGTGTTTCACCTTCATCTCACTGATGACGAAGGTTGGAGAATTGAGATAAAAGCGTATCCTAAACTTACTGAGACTGGTGCGTGGCGTGGTCCAAATGAAGCACTTCAACCGGCTCACGGTTCAGGGAATAAAAGATATGGCGGTTTTTACACGCAATCCGAACTAAAAGAACTGGTTCAATATGCCGCAGAGCGAAACATTCAAATATTACCCGAAATTGATGTTCCCGGTCACAGCAAATCCATTGCCGTTTCTTACCCTGAAATTCTTTGCGATGGCAATGATACAACTAAAAGTGTGCAAGGAGTGAGCAATAATGTTTGGTGTGCCGGAAAAGATCATAATTTTGAAATGTTAGACACAATTATTGGAGAAGTTGCTGCCATTTTCCCGATGAAATACATTCATATTGGAGGCGATGAAGTAAATTTTAAAGCGTGGGAGCATTGTAGTTTCTGCAAAAAACGAATGGACGAAAATTACTTTACAAAATCAACTGAATTGCAGAATTATTTCATTTCCAAAATTGAAAAAATCGTAGAAAGACATGGAAAATTAATGATGGGTTGGAATGAAATATTAGAAAACTCAACATTGGACAAAAAGACCGCAGTAATGGTTTGGACTTCAAGTGACGAAGTTGAAGCATCGATTCAAAAACGCCACCCAGTCATTATAAGTCCTGCAAGTTATTTCTATCTCGATATGACTCAGGGAATTGGAGAAAGAGGACACAATTGGGCTTCGATTCTACCTTTGGAGCGTCTTTATTCATTTAAACTTCCAACAGATTCTTTATCCAACAAATTTGTTTTAGGGATACAAGGTAATTTATGGTCGGAATATTTAGATAAGCCGGATTACCAGACTGAATATCAATCATATCCTCGTCTTTGTGCATTATCAGAATTGGCTTGGTCGGGAAACCAATCAACTTTTAGTGATTTTGAAAAAAAACTAAACAATAGTCATTACGACAGATTATTCTCAATGGGAATTCATTTTAGAGTGCCGCCTCCAGCGGTAAAAATTACGAATGGAAAAATTCAATACTCTAAAACGCTTACTAATTCAAAAATCGTATTCTCGAACGATAGTACTATTCCGACAAAAAATTCAAGTCTTTTACTCAATAATGAAAATGTAAAATCGATAGCAAGTAATCCGAATGATATTTTACTCAGAACATGCTTTAAGGATTCATTATTAAGCCCAACTGTTTCTATCGTTAACGATACTGTTGGTTTTTGGAGTCCTGAATTGTTGAGTAAATTCCCAACCAAAATAATCAGTTTAGCTATTCATCCCGAAATGCTTTCTGATAATTCAAGTAATTTGCTAATTATCAAGTATATGTACGGTTCAGCTGAGATTTCAATAAGGAAAATTGAGATATTTAGAGACGATTCTTTAATTTACGAAAAGGGTTATGACAAACCATTCCTGTTATTTTCTCATCAGCCCCAAATAGAACTTTCATTACCTGAAAAATGCTTCTCGAAGACTGGGAATTACAGGATTGATGTTGAATCAATTGGCAAAAATGAAATTGATTCTTACGGAGTTATTTTAGTAAAGAACTCAACCTTTTAAGAGAAAATACTATTACTGATATTTCGGTTAACTGCGTAACAACTAAGTTATTACATGAAGAAATCTATTTTTTTATTCATATTCGCAATTTCGTTATCCGTTAGTGCTCAAACAGTTTTACCGTTTAGGGTAATGACTTACAATTTACGTTTCGGAGAATTGGCATCGCTCGAAAGTTTGGCTGCTTACATCCGGAAGATTAATCCCGATGTTGTGGCTTTACAGGAAGTAGACTGTAAAACAAACAGGGAGCTTGCTCCGCTTCAAAATGGCAAAGATTTTATAAGCACATTGGCCTTTTATACTGGCTTATTTGGAATTTACGGCAAAACAATTGAATTCAGCAATGGATATTATGGCATTGGAATACTTTCTAAATATCCCATAATTGCATCTGAACGTGTGATGCTCCCAAATCCTGAGCCTCGGGGCGAAGACCGTGCCCTACTGATTTCCCCTATTAATTTACCTGATAACCGGCAGCTTATTTTTGCCTGTACGCATCTTGATTTAACCGCCGACAAAAGAGCTGTTGAAATGTGTGCGATTAAGAAAAATCTACAGAATAAAAAGGGTATTCATATCCTTGCCGGAGATTTTAATACCAGTCCTTTGGAAGGCGAAGTCGGTAAATACCTCCCTAATTGGAAAGATGCCCTTCCACTTGATTTTACTTTTCCGACACAAAATCCGGAGGAAAAAATCGATTACATTTTATACGATAATCCCCAGAAGGTTAAGGTCGTTGATGCTTTTGTGGATCAAGAATCGAAATTGTCAGATCATCTTCCGAGTATTGCCAATTTTGAAATAACAACCATTTAATTTTAAAATAATGAAACGATTATCAATTATCATACTAAGTACATTTCTGGCAGTTGGATTAAATGCACAATCAAAAGACTCGTTGGTGCTCAAAATGGATTCTGCTCAATATCAAAAAGCTGAAGAAGAGTTTCTTCTCAAACTACAACAAGAAAACAGAAACAGTGACTGGGCAAAATTTTCGAGATATGAAGCGAGCAACAAACTGAAAATTGCAGCACCAAAAGTTGTTTTTATGGGTAATTCAATCACTGAAGGTTGGGTAAGAGACCATCCGGATTTTTTCAATGCTCACGGTTTCATTGGTCGAGGTATAAGTGGGCAAACCAGCGCAGAAATGTTAGTCCGTTTTCGGTCAGATGTCATTTTGCTTAAACCTAAAACTGTAGTGATTAATGCCGGAACAAATGATATTGCTCAAAATAACGGCACTATAACATTGGAACATATTCTTCAAAATATTATTTCGATGTGTGAACTGGCTAAAATGAATCACATTAAACCCATTCTTAGTTCAGTATTACCGGCTAATCATTTTTGGTGGAATGATACTTTGAAACCTGCCCAGTATATTGTCGCTCTGAACGGAATGATTCGGGATTATGCATTTAAAAATAGGATTACTTATGTGGACTACTATAGCTTTTTGGTGGATGCTAATAGAGGTATAGACCAAAAATACTCCGGAGATGGAGTTCATCCGAATTTAACCGGATACGGTGTTATGGAAACTATCATTCTTAAAACATTGCGCTAATCAGTACTTATATGAAACAGACAAATTCTCGGTTACTTTCCTTAGACGTTATGCGTGGTATTACCATTGCGGGAATGATATTAGTGAATAATCCCGGAAGTGAACATAGCATTTATGTTCCGCTCGAACATTCTTTTTGGAATGGAATTACTCCAACCGACTTGGTATTTCCATTTTTTATCTTTATCATGGGCGCATCCATGTTTCTTTCGTACAAAAAATTCGATTTCAAATTCACCCGGCAAACGTTCACCAAATTACTTCGTAGGTCGGTGTTGCTATTCTTTATTGGCTTGGCTCTCAATTGGCTTGGACATTCGTACGGAACTTTCAACGAGCTTCACAACTCAGGCTTATCTTTTGCCGAAAAACTATGGCAAGCTGCCACCGATTTTGAAAATGTACGAATTTTGGGCATATTGCAACGATTGGCTTTAGTATCATTCTTTGGTTCGGTAATTGTTTTACTGCTAAATCCAAAACGAATACCATGGTTGATTGGGTTGATTCTGCTTGCCTATTGGATTATGATAGCCGCAACCAATAGCTTTTTCGAAACAAATGACAGTATCGTAGCCATTATTGACCGCTTTGTGTTGGGAGCTTCGCACATGTATTCCGAAAGACTTACCGATGACAGCATCATCTATTTTGACCCTGAGGGAGTAATAGGCGTTTTGCCAAGTATTGCTCATGTATTACTTGGATTTCTGGCAGGTAAAATAATTGCTGAAACAAAAGATAATAACCTGCGAATTCAAAAAATATTTCTTTTTGGAACCATAATTATGTTTCTCGGCTTTCTGCTCAGTTATGGTTTCCCTATCAATAAAAAAATATGGAGTTCAACTTATGTGTTGGCAACAGGTGGATTGGCCGCGCTGCTTTTGGGAGTACTAATTTGGTTTATCGACATAAAAGGAAATAAAAGATGGAGTGTGTTTTTCGAATCATTTGGCGTAAATCCGATGTTTATTTATGTTGCTGCCTATTTAATGAATATCTTGATTGGGAATATCGTTTTTACAAGCCAGGGGAAATTGGTTTCGGTATACAGCTATGTTAATGAAGAATGGCTCGCTCCGGTTTTTGGCGATTATTTTGGCTCTTTGGTTTATGCGTTGTTGTTTGTAGGCATCAGTTGGATGATTGGAAATGTGTTATACAAAAAGAAAATTTACATTAAGTTATAAATGTTTGTTTTGGCTTTTTTATTATAAAATAATGTCGCTCCGATGGAACTTAACCCAACTTGCAGCTAATCCGACCAACACATTTGCTGTTCAATGATTTGACAGTCTTCACCACCCAGTATGCCAACAGACCCAAATGTAAATGCGCCATCGTGTTTTCATCTTTTTGGTGATAAATCGGACGCAAATCAAGGTCTGTTTTCAGCACTCTGAACGTGGCTTCAATTTCCCGTATTATATTATAACATTGCCACAAAAGTTCTTCTGAAGCTGTATTCAAAGTGGTTCGAAGAAAATATATCCCGCTACGTGCATTAATGTCAACATCTGTTTTTACAGCCCAATTCAGAACGGTTGCAATTTGCTTTTGTTCAGTATCATTGTTTTTTGTTGCGTTTTCTTTTACTTTGAACTTGCTGTTCAACAGCAAGTTCAATATCACTGAGAACTGCCATGACAAAACT
>DYSC01000049.1 GCA_020726365.1 Porphyromonas sp. | reverse complement strand
ATCGACCGAGAGTAAGTTGGTGTTTGTGAGATAAGTTAGAAAAATTAAAAATGAAGAATTAAAAATTAAAAATGAAGAAGAGCATATTAAAAAAATCAATCCTTTTTGCAACAGCTACTATGCTGATTGCTGTAATTCTGTTGGCACAAAAAAATGAAACCACTCCCATCGCCTATCGTTGGAAAACAGTAGAAGAATTGGCTGAAAAACAATTGCCTGAATCGGCACTGAAAGAAGTAGATGATATTATTGCGCAAGCACAAAAAGAAAAAAACACAGCAGAGATTATTAAAGCTATGGTTTATAAAATGCGCTTTACACTCGACATTGACCCCGATAAAGCACCGCAATTGATTCGCGAATTTGAAACTTACACCGAAAAAGAAACGGCTGTAGATAAAAAAGCACTTTTACTTTCGATGGCAGCCGAATTGTACGTGCGTTTTTACCTAAATGACAGTTGGACTATCAACAAACGAACACAAATGATTGGAAATGTGCCCGATGACATCAAAGAATGGACTAAAAACATCTATTTTGATAAAATTACAAAATTACTTACGGCTTCGCTTCAACAAGCTGATATATTGCAAAATACCGACTTAACCAAATTCGAAGCATTGATTGATAAAGGTGAGGATAGTCGTATTTTTCAACCCACCTTGTTCGATTTTTTAGCCTATCGGCGTATCAATTTGCTGAATGAAATTTCGCAGGCAACCGATTTGAAAAATCCCTTAGACGATGCCCGATTATTTGGCAATGCTACTGAGTTTGGTAGTTTAAAACAAGATTCAACATACAAAAACTCAATTGAAAATCAGACGATTGAAACTTATAAGCATTTGATTAATTATCATATAAAAAGCAAATTCCCGCAAGCCTTGATATATACCGACCTCAACCGATTGCAATATCTGAAAGCGCAAACACAAAATAATTCGCTTTATTTCAAAGCTTTAGAAACATTGGAAACGCAGTACGCCGCCAATGAGTTAGTTGTAGAAATATGGAGCGAAAAAGCTAATTATTATCTTCAAAATCATAACGAAACAACTGAAAACAAAACATTTAAACGAAAAGCAGTCGATATTTGCAAACTTGGTATTGATAAATTTCCAACCTACCGACGAATTAATTTGCTTAAAAACCTACAAAAGCAAATAACTCAAAAAAGTCTGAATATAGCTCACAAAGAACTTGTAAAACCTAATGCAGAATTAGAATTGAAAATTTCGTCGGTAAACATTAATCAGTTGGAAATGAACGTATTTCGCATAAATGCAACGGCTCTTGAATACTACGAATACAAACAAAATCAGCATATAAACAATGCCTCATTTCCAAATAGCAAATTAGTAGAAAGTCGCACTATAACTGTAAAACCGAATCTGAATTTTGAAGTAACAGACACCACAATTCACTTACAAACTGGCGATTATGGTATTTACGAAGTGAATGTACAGGAAAAACTTTCGCCTGCAAATAGTACCGAAAAATCGAAAACAGTTTTTGTTGTGTCCGATTTGGGGTTTATTCAACGCACCTCGGAGGCAAATTTTCGAAGAATGTATGTGCTGAATAGCGAAACAGGGTTTCCACTTCCAAAAGCAAAAGTAGCTGTATATCAAAATAAATGGAGTGGAAACGGATATAAGTTAGAAGTGAAAAACACTTTAATTTCTGATGTAAACGGTTTCTGTAAAATTCCATTTTCGAATAATTATGCCGACCATATCGTTTTTCTACAACTCGGCAACGATAAATATTTTTCATCCAATTCGTATAGCTATTTTAATGAAAATAAGCCTTATATCAACGAAAAGCCGCAACTAAAATTATTCACCGACCGTTCGCTTTACCGCCCGGGACAAGTAGTCTATCTGAAAGGAATTGCTTATTTTTCAAATAAAAACAAACAGGAAGTTCAAAAATCAGCTTCTTACGAAGTTACTTTGTACGATGCTAATCACCAAAAAGTAAGCTCCAAAACATTTAAAACAAACGAATTTGGTTCGTTTGCCGGAGAATTTATTTTGCCCGATGGAGGCTTAAATGGAGCCTTTCGCTTGCAAGCGGGACAATCATCGACCACCGTTTACATGGAAGAATATAAGCGACCCACTTTTGAGGTTACTATTGACAAACCAAAAGCGGAAATTCTCTTTGGCACAAAAGTAATTGTAAGCGGAAATGTAAAAGCATTCGCAGGCTATAATATTGGAAGTGCAAAAGTAAAATATCGTGTTACACGCACTTCGCACCGCTACTGCTGGTGGTGGAATGAGCCGGAAACAGAAATCACAACCGGCACCGCCGTATCGGATGCCAACGGAAAGTTTGAAGTTTCGTTTGTTCCCGAAAAGCCAAAAACAGCCTCCGAAAGTTGGCGAGGTAGTTTTTATACATATACTATTATAGCCGATGTAACCGACACGAAAGGCGAAACACAAACAGGTGAAAAAAGCATTTCGGTTGGTGATAAATCGCTGTTTATTATTGCATCTGTTCCCGAAAAAACAGAAAAAAATTCTTCGTTGAAATTGGATATTTCGACCGAAACATTGAACGGAGAAAGAATAGAATCGGTAGTTGATTACGATATTTATCGCATTGAAACATTGACAGATTATATTGAAAACAAAATCGATATTTCGAAAGTGCAGAATGTCGAAAAAATCATTTCTGGTAAATTAAACACCAAAGATAAAACCTTGAATATTGATGTAAAAAAATGGAAATCAGCCTACTATCGTATTATTTTAAAAACAAAAGATGCTTTTGGAAATGAAGTAAAAACCGAAAACACCACTATAATTTACGATATTGCGGATAAAAGTCCGGCAGTGAAAACCTACAAATGGTTGCAGGTACTTAATGCTGACTGTGCTGTAGGTGAAAAGGCTAATATCCGCTTTGGCACATCGGCTAAAAACACGGCTGTACTCTACGAAATTATGTTTGGAAATAAAATTCTCGAAAGTAAATGGCTAAAATTCAACAATGAAATACTCGATTTTGAAATACCATTTAAAAATGAATATGGAGCTGGAATAAACGTTTTTTTCACTTTTATGAAAGATGAAAAGTTTTTCACCGAACAAATAACGATTACCCGAAAAGTGGCTGAAAAGAAGCTAACACCCACTTTGAGCGTTTTCCGCAACAAATTACAGCCGGGCGAAAAAGCCGAATGGACGATTACCATTCCGGAGGCTGGCAACGATAAAAAAGCAGCTGAATTGTTGGTAGGTATGTACGATGCTTCGTTGGATGCAATACGTCCACACAGTTGGAATTTCAATCCTGCCTATCGCGAAAGTGTTAGTTTTTCACCACTGTGGACAGCAAATACTATAAATGCAAGTAGCGATTATGTGTATTACAAAAATGAGCAATTGGAAATTGAACAGTTCAAATTAGATAATTTGAATTGGTTTGGACTACAATTATATCATAATTATCATCGTTTTATTCCCATAATTAGAAAAACCGGCAAACTTTCAAAACACGCTATCAATGAGGAAGATAACATAACTTTTGCAATGGCATCTGCACCTATGATGGCTGAAAGTGATAAAAGTATCGTAACCGAAGGATTAATTGACACTAAGCCACAACCGAAAGTTAAACCCATAAAAATTCGCACCAATTTTAACGAAACAGCTTTTTTCTATCCACAATTACGTACCGATGCTCAGGGAAATGTAAAATTTTCGTTCACTGCTCCCGAAAGTCTCACGCGTTGGTATGTGAATATGTTGGCGCATACAGCCGATTTGTACATCGGACAAAAACAGGAACAAGTTGTAACTCAAAAAGACTTAATGGTGCAAATGAACTTACCGCGATTTGTTCGAAGGTCGGATAAATTAACCTTAAGTGCCAATATTATAAATCTGACAGACAAAGATTTAACAGCAAACGTAGTTTTCGAATTAATTGACCCAACAACCGAAAAAGTTGTATTCAATAAAAGTAAAGCAGTTGTAGTTACTTCGTCTTCAAGTCCCTCTCCTCAAGAAAAGGGATTTAGGGTGAGGTCGAATGAGGCATGGGGTGAGGTCGTTTCTTTCGAACTTCCAACTCTTACTTCTTCCGAACTCGTAATCTGCAAAATAGTAGCCACAGCCGGAAATTTCAGCGATGGCGAGCAAAAATACCTGCCTGTATTACCCGATAAAGTGTTGGTTACCGAAAGTTTGCCTTTGATTATTCGAAATAATCAGACACGCACATTTACCTTCGAAAACTTACTAAAAAATGCTTCGAAAGTGGAAACAAAAAATTTAGTGGTAGAATTTTCTTCCAATCCAGCTTGGTATGCTGTTCAAGCATTACCCACACTTTCGACACCCGAAAGCGAAAATGCATTAGACTATTTTACAGCCTATTACGCAAACACCTTAGCAGGTTTTATTGCCAATTCGACCCCCAAAATAGCCAAAGTTTTCGACCAATGGAAAAATGCTAAAGGAAGTAGGGATGCACTGATTTCGAATTTGCATAAAAATGCCGAATTGAAAAATATGTTGCTCGAAGAAACGCCTTGGGTAATGGCAGCACAAGACGAAACCGAACAAAAACGTCAGATTGCGCTGTTGTTCGACCTAAACATGCAAAAGAATCAGAGTCAACAATATTTAGACAAACTCCTAAAACTCCAAACTCCGAATGGTGGTTTTACATGGTACGAAGGAATGCCCGAAAGTCGCTACATTACTCAAGAGATAATGCTAAATTTGGCCAGATTGAAAAGAATGACAACGGACAACAGACAACGGACAACAGACGACAGACTACAGAAAGCATTTGCCGCTGCGTTGACATATTTGGATTTGGAAATTACACGCGATTTTGCTGAATTGAAAAAATACAACAAAAATTATCTGAAACAGAACTGTGTAGGCAACATGCAATTGTTTTACCTGCATTTACGCTCTGAATACCCCGAAATTCCTTTACATGTTTCGGCACTGGAAGCTGTGAAATTCTATACCGCTCAATCCGAAAAATACTGGACTTCGTTTACACTTTATGGCAAAGCCATGATAGCGGTAGTAGCATACCGCAACGGTAAAATGAAAGCTGCCAATTTGATACTAAAATCATTAAAAGAAAATGCCCTTAAAACGGATGAGTTTGGCATGTATTGGGCACGAAACACGTCGGGCTATTATTGGAACGAACGCCCGATAGCCGTGCAAACTGCAATTATAGAAGCATTTACCGAAATATCGAAAAGTACAACCGATATCGATGAGATGAAAATATGGTTACTAAAGCAAAAACAAACGCAGCGTTGGGATTCTCCATTGGCAACTGTAAATGCCATTTATGCGCTGCTATTACAAGGCAGCGATTGGTTATCGAACGAAGGGAAAGTAGAGATAAAATTGGGAGCAAAAACACTCAATCCAAACTCAACTGAAGCCGGGACAGGCTACTTTAAAGAAACAATACCTGCAAACGAAGTAAAAACGGAAATGGGAAAAGTTACAGTTTCAGCAATTGGTAGCGCGACTTCAAGTCGCACCACCAATGTATCAAACAGCGGTATAGGTTGGGGCGCTATGTATTGGCAATATTATCAGGATTTAGACAAAGTGGAAGCGCAAGGCGGAGCATTAAAAATAACAAAAAAATTGGCTGTAAAATCAACAAACAACAGCATGATTCCAATCGAACAAACGCAGCTCAAAAAAGGCGACAAAGTAATAACACGAATCGTAATAACCACCGACCGAAATTTGGAATTTGTAGCTCTTAAAGATTTACGTGCAGCTTGTTTCGAACCTGTGGAACAACGATCAGGCTATGTGTGGCGCGAAGGAACCGGCTATTACCAAACTACGAAAGATGCATCTACTCAAATCTTTTTCAATTATTTGCCAAAAGGAACTTATGTGTTCGAATACGAACTTTGGGTAAATAACAGCGGCACCTTTACAAGCGGAATTGCTTCGGTGCAATGCCAGTATGCACCCGAATTTGTAAGCCATACAGGTGGTGAACGAATAGAAATTGGGAAATGATGCGAATTAAAAAATCACTACCTTTGCGGCTTCAAAAAAATATCCATTATGGAACAAATTTTATTTTTAATTCTGGGAATTGCAGCAGGTATATTATCCGGCTTATTTGGTATTGGTGGTGGCATTGTTATGGTTCCGGCACTTATTGCACTGTTCGGCATGGACATTCTTAATGCCAATGCTACTTCGCTTACAGCTATGTTGCTTCCGGTAGGTATATTTGGCGTAATTGCCTATTATAAAGCCGGTTTGATAAATATAAAAGAATCCCTCTGGATTGCGGTTGGCCTTTTTGCAGGTTCGTTTGTGGGCGGTGAACTGGCTTTAAATATAAGTGAGAGCATATTAGCAAAATTGTATTCCGGATTTTTACTTTACATTGCTCTCAGTTATTTCGATGTGTTTACAAAAATTGGTGAACTACGAAGAAAGTATTTTTCAAAAACAATAAATTCAAATTACACCTCAGAGCCTGTACGTCCACTAACGGAGGTTGGCGGTCGAAAGGATTTATTTACTACCAAACCTTTTTGGACATTTCTATTAGTTGGCATGGGAGCAGGTATTTTTGCAGGGATGTTTGGCAAAGGAGGTGGAATTATTATTGTACCAGTTTTAATAGGTATTTTTCATTACGAAAGTAAAATGGCAGTAGCCACATCTTTAGCAGCATTACAATTGCCTGTTGGCTTGCCAAGTGTAATAATTTATGCCCAAAATGGATATCTTAACTTAATTGCTGCTGCTCTTATTGCAGTTGGAATTGTAGTAGGTTCCATAGTTGGTTCAAAAATTGGCATTAATTTACCAGCAAAGGTTTTCAAAAAAGTGTTTGCTGTATTTTTAATATTAATAGCGGCTTATATGGTTTCCAGCTATTTGTAAAGAATAAAAATAGTTGGTCGTTTACTTAAATCGGGCACATTTCCTTTCCACGCTTTTACCGTTTTAGTTACAATAAATTCGGTTTCGAGCGTTATGTCGGCAGCAATGCACAATTTTGTAGCTGGTTGGCAAGTATTTAAAATTTCCTCTACCATTTTCATATTTCGGTAAGGCGTTTCGATAAACAATTGTGATTGATTTTCGGAATAAATCCGGCTTTCCAATTTTTTCAATGCTTTTACTCTATCAGCTGGCTGCACTGGCAAATAGCCTACAAAAGCAAAACTCTGTCCGTTAAAACCCGAAGCCATTAACGCCAGCAAAATGGACGATGGACCAACCAATGGAACTACTTTAAACCCCTGACCTTGAGCCATTGCCACCACATCAGCTCCCGGGTCGGCAATGGCAGGACAACCTGCTTCCGAAATTACGCCCATATCGTTTCCGGCGTGCATTGGTTTTATAAAAGTGCTTATTTCGGCGGCTGTGGTATGCTGATTGAGCACATAAAATGTAAGGTCATCGATAACAATTTGTGGATTTGCTTTTTTCAAAAACCGACGAGCCGAACGAATATCCTCCACAATAAAATGCTTTAAATCCGTAATAATTTGAGTATTATTAGCCGGTAAAATACGGTCGAAATTTGTTTCGCCAAGCGAACAAGGTATTAAATAGAGTGTTGACATTCTTGTAGAGACGGAGCATGCTCCGTCTTATAAATTAGAAGTTAGAAAATTGATTTTGCAAAGTTACAAAAAACATGCATTCATTTTTTCATTTAGCCGAAAAAACAAACTATCAGACTTACACCTTTGCATAAGTCTGATAGTTTGAATGAAATTATTTTAGAATAATAACGGCAAATATACTATTTCGATTTAGTATAGGTATAAATACTTTCACCATTTTTATCCATAAAATTCACTGTAAAATTAGTGTCCGAAACCGAGCAAACAGCAAACCCCGATAGATTACTACAGAATTGTGTTCCAGTTGTTTTTTCAACATCACGAGCACCTGAGGCTGAGCTATTGGTAATATAATCGACCGGAGAGTTCGGCATCTTAATATGTTGAAAATTATGAATATGACCATTGAAATAAAAATCAACTTTGTGTTTTCGTAGTAATGGGTCAACTCGCTTTTGCATGTCTAAACGTTCGCTTTCATTTTTTTTGGTAAAAGCATACACTGGGTGATGCCCGATAACCACTTTCCATGTTTCATTCGAAGTAGCTAAAACACTATCAATAAATTGTAATTGTGCTTCGTCATTTTGTTTATAAGCATCTGGATAAGTTAAACTATCTTTTCGATACTTTTCGATAAGCGGTGTAGTGTCGATAAAAACTAATCGCATGGTTGTACTATCGTCAATTTCTTTTACCATTGTATAATAACGCGAAGGCATTATCCAACGTCGACTCACTTTGCTGTAATCCAAACACGCTTGTGTATTGCCACGATATTCGTGATTGCCATTAATGGCATACCAATCGAGCATTAATTCGGGATGTGCATATATTAATTCGAAATTTGTCATCCAAAGTGGGTCGTTAACGCTGGCTACCCCATTGAAATGATGAATATCACCCGCAGCAGCCACAAATTCAATACCGTGGTGATGTGCAAATTGCCCCATCGAAGCAGCAATAGTTTTTTGATCGTAAAACCCATTACGACCTAAATCGTTTGCTACCAAAAAGTTATAATCCGTAAATCCTAATTTTGATTCGTCCGCTTTTTTCGTTTCACACGACAAAAACACGGCAGCAACAAGAATCAGAGAGAGAAGTTGTTTTAGTTTCATATATTTGTATTTTATAATTGCAACAATACCTAACAGGTTTTTAAAACCTGTTAGGTATAAATATAACCTGATTATCAATAATAAAGTTCTAATTTAAAAAAAAATAAATTAAATCTTAGCACCATAAGCACCAAAGTAAGCAGCAGGAGCAGGCGATTTGTAGGTTTTACCATCAATAGTTAAACCAGTTGTTCCAAAATGACGTGTAAAATCAGTTTTTCCACCGGTAAGAGCTGGTGAACCAGCACCCAGACGGAAATCCCAAGTAGAATTGTAAGTTTTAGCTACTTTACCACTTTTTGTTGTACCTGCATTAATATCTATATCAGTTTGAATGCTAAAGGTTGCAAATAATGGATTCTTATCACCAGCAGTAGTACTCACTTTATCGTTGGCTCCTACCAATTGTCCTTTTGCTGCATCAGCACCATATTGCGTTACACCTGTTGCTGTAGAAGCAAATAAATAGTTTGGAGTAATTATCGAACGAGCATCTTCAACATTCGAAGCATCGCGTTTAACACCCCAACGACAATCAGCAATTAAGTTATTATAAAGTTCAGCGTGAACATTAGTTTCTACCCAAATTGAACCACCTTTCACTTTAGGACGTCTCCAGCCACTATTTACAACCGTATTATTATAAACAATAATATGTGCTTGCGGCTCGAGTGCGCCACTATTCGAAAGTTTAAAACCATTCGAATTAGCATCGTAAATTAAATTATTAGCTATATCGGCCAAACAACCCGATTTATAGTTAATTGCTTCGCCACCATCAAAACCATTAGCAATAAATTTATTATTCATTACAATAGATTTACCGCCTGTAATATAAATGTGGTCTTCAGCATTATTTCTAAATGTGCTATTTTGAACTACAAACTGACCTGCTGTATTACAGAAATGTAAGACAGGTACACCTTCGCCTGTTTTAGTTTTAAACAACTGATTTTGGAACGAAGCAGATTGCTCAGTGGTTTGAGCACCACCGTACTCAAGGGTTACATAATCAAGAACAACTTCTTTTGAGTCGTATCCACAAATGATACCACCCCAGTATCTATTAAAACGTTTAGCTTCGGTACGATATTGAGGAGCCACTGTAAAAGTAATAGGCTTTTCGGCCGTACCATAGCAATAAAGATTTCCTAATACAACAATCTCAGGACGTACAATGGTATCATCCATAATTACCGTAACACCGGGCTCAATATAAAGCGATTTCCCAATAGGAATAATCACATGAGCTTTGATAGTAGTGTCGTTTTTCCATACGATTGATCCTGCAGGATACACTTTTTCTGTTTCATCTTCTTTAGGATCACACGACGTAAATGTTACTAAAAGTAACAAAGCAGCAAAAATAAAACTAAGCTTTTTCATTTTGATTTTTTTTTTTTGATATTTGTTTTTGATATTTGTTTATAGATAATTGTTTTTATATTACATAAATAATATAGAATATTCTCCTTTATAATTTATAGCGTATACCCACCAAAAACGATTGCTTAAAAAACTCACGTCTAATAAGTGTTTCTCCATTTCCGGCAGTTTGATTTTCAAACTGATTGTTGTAAGGATTTTGAGTATTTAAAAACTCTATTTTGGGAGTATTTAATAAATTATTTGCTTTCGCAAAAATTGATAAACCAGATTTAAAATTCTTTTCGGCTGATAAATCTAACTGAATCGAAGCTTTTTCCCAATAGTCAGAATCGAGAAACCTAGAAACAATAACAATTTTGTCGCCGGTATACGAAGCTGCTAATTGAGCATCCCAACCATGATTTGGATCTTTGAACAAAAGCGAGATATTTCCTACATGCGAAGCCTGCCCTACCAACGGACGTGTTTGGTCTTTTGTATAAGTTTTTGTATTACCAAATTCATCTTTTCCATAATAAATTTTTGAAGTAGTAATGGCTGAATTTGTATAAGTATAGTTAGCCTTTACACCAAATACACGAATGTATTTAATAAAATCAATTTCGAACCCAAGATTTTGTGCTTTTCCAAGATTTTGCAACCCGTAACCGGATTGACGTTGGTTGACTGAGAAATAAGCAAATTCGATAGGTTCTGCAAGGCTTTTAAAAAAAGCGCCAATCAATATTTGATCTAATGGTTTTGGGAAAAATTCCCAGCGAAAATCCAAATTATCGTTGAGAGAACGTCTTAAATCCTTGTTACCATACTCAGTATACTCCTCTTCTACAACCTGATAAGGCACTAACTCGTAAAAACCAGGACGATTAAGCGATCGATAATAACTCGCTCGCCAATTCACTTTATCGGTAGGCGTATATTTAATTTGTACATTGGGTAAAAAATCGACATATTGCTGATTTCTATCTGCCGGCTCACCTGCATTGGGATAATACATGTGATAACCCTGATTGGTATATTCGGTGCGCACTCCCGTAATAAATTCCCATTTTTGACGATTCAATTGCGTTTCTAAAAAACCAGCACCAATAATTTCGGACGCACCAAAAGTAAGTGGACCCACACTTGCTCTGGGAGTACCCACTTTCCATTTAATTTGGTCAATCGTTTCAAATTCCTGATTGGTATCAATGGGTTTTATTGTGTATTTTACAAACGAATTTTCGCGGTGTTTTGAACGAAACAAGCCTCCAGCTAAAAACTTAAATTCACCTACATTCGAATATAAATTATATTCAGATTTAACAATTCCTGATAAATCATTATCGGAATTATGTTCCCACTGACGAATGGATCCATCGCCATCGATAGTTATATTATCAACAGAATCTTGACGTAAATTATCTAAATTAATGTAAATCTGATCAGGACGTTGCAAACCTGCTTGCGAATATACAAAGGTCCAGTTAAGTTTTAATTTATCAAAAGTATGTTCGCCTTGTAAAGTCGAAGCAAAAATTTGCTGATTAGTTGTTCGCATACGTGTTTGATACGATAAATCTAAATCGCCTTTTGCGGGGTCATAAAATAATTTGAAATTTGTCGATGTAGTTTGTCGAACCTGTACCACTTCATTGGCAACTAAAAAGTTGTACCATTCGAGTTTGTGGTTCTTCGAAAAGACATAATCCAATTTAGCGTGTAATCCGTATTGAATTTGGTTCTCCGAATATTCGCGTTCTTCAATACTTGTTAGGCGTAATGTGCTTTCGGTTTGTAACATTTCGTCTTTAAAGAAAATGCTATTAGTACCTTTGTTAATATTCTGATAATTAGCTGCAACTATAAATCCCAACTTTTTATTCATCAATCTATTACCAATAGAAATTCCAGCAATCATATTTGGCAAAGGCTGTAGTTGAATAGGAGCATACATACCATTTCCGAAATCGTCCATAGTAGCCGAGTAAGCATTTCCATACTGTTCGTAAGGCGATTGTGGAATAACTTTTGAATTGTCGAATCCTGTAAACGATCTGTCGAAAAACATGGAATTATAACCTATCGATGCATTTGCACGTATCGAAAGTGCACCAGGAGCATCCTTCATAACCATATTTACAGCTCCACCCGTAGCATCTCCTTCCATTTCGGCATTACGAGTTTTGCTTACTTCAAGTCGATCGAGTAATTCGCTGGGGAAAATATTCAGAGGGACATAACGTTGTTTATTATTTGGACTCGAAATTTTTACTCCATTTACAAGCGTTATATTATAGCGTTTATCCATGCCGCGCAACACTGCATATTCAGCCTCTCCAGAGCTATTACGTTCTAATGTAACGCCTGAAATTCGACCTAAAACGTTAGCAACAGTAAGGTCGGGCGAAATTTCGATACTCCTTGCTCCTACTATATTTAAGATATTCGACGAAAGTCTTTCAACTGACCGTAAACTAACATCGGAGGTTTTGTTAGCTGCAATTACCACTACGTCACTTAGTTCGTTTTCGTACGATACTAAATCCAATGAAATTTTTTGATTTTTTGAAACAGTGAAGGTTTTCTCAATTGTTTTGTAACTAATGTAGCTACACACAAGAGTAACTTTGCTTTGGTCAATATTTTTGAGAACAAAACTACCATCTAAACCTGTAGTAGTACCAATGCTATTATTTCCCTTAACAAATACATTAGCTCCAATTAGCATTTCACCTGTTTGTGCATCGCGCACTACACCTGAAATATTTTCGGAATTGGAATAAATGGAAAGAAATAACAATAAAAAGGTGAGAAATTTTTGAAACATCTGTTACTTTTTTGATTCAGGTGCAAAAATAAGATTGACATTTTACAAAAACATGTCAAACAAATTAAACTAAATGTAATGTGTGTGTCAATAATACTATGATTACATTTCGATAGCATTAATAACAGAATAAATTATAATTAAGCGTGTTTTTGAACTAAACAAAGCAGTAAGTGTTTACAAATAATAAAATCAAAACTATAAGTTTATTATGAAAGGAATTCAATTTGTCCCAACTGCGGACAGCCCACTCTAAAAGTGAAGGAAGAAGCAGTAAAAAATCAAGCAATAGAGAGCAAATACGTTTCGTCGAAGAAAGCAAAATGGCAAGTATGCGTGAACGAAAACCGACAACGCAATGATTTGCTATTGTTACAAAATAACAAGAGGAGAAATAAAAGAAGCAATTTCCAAGGGTTCTAAGTCGGTTGGGGATGTTTATAAATATCTCTACAAATCGAAATCGGGCAGTTGTAGCACCAATAATCCGTTGGGTAAAAGTTGCTCAGGTATTTTCAAATTTACAGTAGACTATATTAGAAAAGAGAAATAATTTTTTACTTCTCTTCTGATTTGTAAATAAAACAGCGCCTTTTACTAACCGTTGCATTAACTTTAGCCCAAGTATCAACATCAAAATCGAATACCACTGCACTTGAGGTGCTCAACAAGCCTTTGGTATCGGTGTTTATTTGTTCCAATAAGTGGGATATGGTAGGATTATGACCTACTATTAATACTGTATTTATATTTTTATTAAATTCATCAATATCTTTTACAACTTCAACAAAAGTGAACAATCTATTATATAGATAGTTTTTTAATATCATTTTATTCTTCAAATCAAAATAATCGACCATTATTTCGGCCGTACGTAAAGCACGTATTACAGGACTCGAAATTATCAATTGAGGCATAATGCCGAGTTGGTATATTTTTTTTGCAAAATTTTTAGCGTCGACTATTCCTTTTTTATTTAATCTTCGGTCAAAATCATTATCAGTAGGGGACTCTGACTCAGCCTTAGCATGTCGCATTACTACAATTGTTTTCATAATTTGTAAAAATTCGTACGATTTAGAATAATCTG
>DYSC01000048.1 GCA_020726365.1 Porphyromonas sp. | reverse complement strand
TAAAAACCCAAAATGAAGCATCGGTTTTTTTACGAAAAAATATGACAATAAAAACGCTCAATACAGATGCTATCAGTAGAGCTGCATACTGCATCATTTCCCATTCAACTTTGTATTCGAAAAAGGAAAAACTATACAGAGCCAATGCTCCTAATGGAACAACAAATGAAATTATTTGAACTAATCTGTGTGAAATGTTTTCTAAAAACAGAGTAATGGATAATGAGGCGAAAACCGACAAAATAATATATCCCCAGACATTAAATCCTTTATCAAATTCTTTGTTATTTAATTCGAGAAAAGCAAAAACTACAAATAACAATACATATAAAAGTACAACCGGAAACCGATATATAACAGCTGTAATATCAGCCATTAATAATTTTAGATTTAGTTTTTGCATAATAGTGGTGTGATGATGTGAACATCAATTGATTCCCAAAATTAATACTGTTTTGGATGGAATATTCATTGTAGTTGAAAATACAAAATTTTTTCCGGTAACAATGTCTTTTGCCGATGTTTGTGAGTTGGAGCCTAACATTTCATCAAATCTATTTAATTCAAGAGTTTTATCAGTTACATTATTATTGGCAACGACCATTACTTTTTTCGTTTTATTATAACGAAAGTAGACGTAAATTCCATCATAAGGAATAAATTGTTTCATTTCCCCGTTTTGTAAAACAGGATTGTCTTTCCTATAATTCAACAAGGTACGGGTATAATTGAATATCTCATTTTCCTCAGCTGTACGTCCTTCGGCTGTAAAAGCATTGCGCTTATCACTTGACCAACCGCCCTGAAAATCAAACCGATGTCCTTCGTAATTTCCGGCAATACCATCGAGCATAATTTCGGTACCTGCATAAATTTGCGGATAACCACGGGCAGTCATGAGAAGTGCAAGACCCATTTTATATTTTGCCACATCGCGTTTCACGGCAGTCGAAAAACGATCAATATCGTGATTGTCCAAAAAGTTCATAATCAGGTTTGTATTCGGATAAACAAAATCCTGCGCATAGTGCGCATAAAAACGTGCCATGCCACTCTCCCACCCTTCTGTTTCGTTTATTGAACTTGTCAAAACATCTTTCAGACAAAAATCCATTACACTTTGTAGACGCGAATCAAATCCATCTTTATTATTGTTACCACTCTGATAATACGCAATTTCGGCAGGCGTTTTTACCCAACATTCACCCACCACATTCATAGCAGGATATTCGTTTCGAATAGTTTGAATAAATTGTGCAGCAACTCTAATATCGTTGTAAGGATAGGTGTCAACCCTAATTCCGTCAATGTTAGCATATTCTATCCAATAAATATAAGCTTGTGCGAGGTAGTCGAACAATAATTTATTTTTCAGGTTAAAATCAGGCATATTAGGTGCAAACCAACCTTTTGTAAGATGTTGTAAATCGGACTTAGATGCATGAGGGTCAGTCCATACCGTCATGCGATAATTCGACGAAGTGTACTGGGACCATTCGTTAAACCAATCGTTAGCTGGTTTATCCGTCATCCACCAATGTGCCGAACTACAATGATTTGGCACTACATCAATAATCAACTTTAAGTTATTGGCGTGACAAGTTTCGGACAAACGCTCATAATCTTCGTTTGTGCCAAGTCGTGGGTCAATTTTGTAATAATCGCTGCAACCATAATGATGATAACTGTAATTCACATCATTGTTGTCGAAAAGCGGCGTAGTCCACAGTGCAGTAGCACCCAAATCGGCTATGTAAGGCACATTATTTATAATTCCCTCTATATCACCACCATGTCGAGCTCCGGGAATCGAACGATTTACCCCTTGAAGATAACCTTTTACCGAATCGTTGGCAGCATTTCCATTGGCAAAACGGTCGGGCATAAGCAGGTAAACCGCATCAGCTTCGGTAAAACTTTTGCGGTTGGCAGAGTCTGTTCTACGTGCTTTCAACTCGTAAGCTAATATTTGTTTTGCTCTGCCTCTTTTAAGCTCAATATTGAATTTTCCCGGTTTGGTATTATTTGCAATGTTGATGTATAAAAACACAAAGTTTGTATTATCAGTTAGTTGCTTATCGGAAATTGTAACTCCCGGATAATTAATTTTTATGCTGGCATTACTTATGCCGGACCCGTAGAGCATAAGCTGTAAAGTGTTATTTTTCATGTCGGTCCACCAAAAAGTTGGCTCGATGCGCTGCACAATTGGTTTGGGTTTCATGGTTGCATACATTGCATGTGAAATGCAAGCTAAAACTAAATAAAGAATGATTCGTTTCATATTTAAAGTGTTTTTTAATCAGACCATTTCGAATTCCATGCCACTATGTTTTCGCGAAGCAGCACTTCCCAACCTTTTGCTTTGGCATCCAGGGATGTTTGGGTTGCATTAGCAGTTAAAATGTTGTAATTCATTCGGATAGAGTCTGAAAAAGCCACATATTTAACTACCGAAACCGATTCGCCTTCTACCACATCGGCGCCAAAAGCATAACCTGCCACATTTGTTTTTTCAATTTTTGTAGCATTTAATTTTTTCAAGCTATTATTTTTAAAAAACTCAAAACTCATTGCTTCGCAAACCTGAAAATTTGTTTTGCGAGTTTGAATCCACAAATGAGCCACATCGGCTTGCGCGCGCGATTGTAGCACATTCCATTGTGGGTCGGCCTCAGCTTGAGTATTATCGTTTACACTACCATCAATAATACTTATGAAATTAATATTGCCCTGAAAATCAATTGATTTAACTGTGTATTTAATGCATCCAATTTGCTGGTTATCCAAACTCAAAAAGCGGGTAGATTCAACTTCTATTGTTTTTTTTGAAGGAGTCGCAATTCGAAAAGTTCGGGTTAACACACCATCTTTCAAGTTTAAAACACGTTGATAATTCATAATTTCGCAGTTACACAAATCTACAGTTTCTGCATTTAAACGCAAAACCAATGCTGTCCAATCCGGCAAATTTGCTTCTGAATCGAGTGTACGAATTCCTTCTAAAAAAGTGCCTTTTGTAGTTTTGCCCGAATTGAATTCCTCAAAATAACCGCGTTGAGTAATTAAACCATTGCCAATAGTAAAATTGCGTTCAGCTTCGTGTTGCTTTTCAATTTCAAAATTATCTTCAGCTATAAGCCATGAATTTTGTAGTCTCATAGTTATTGTATGATTTTATAGTAACGACCCAATATTTGATGTGAAAAGTTTTACAGAAATGGCTAATAGAATGATTCCAAAGAATTTACGTAGAATGTAAATTCCACCTTCGCCAATTACTTTTTCAACTTTCGAAGTTGATTTAAGAACAAAATATACAATTAACAAGTTAAGAACGAGCGCAATAACAATATTAATTGTATCGTACTCCGCACGAAGTGAAAGTAAAGTAGTAAATGAGCCGGGACCAGCAATAAGCGGAAAGGCAAGTGGAACTATGGATGAGCTACCTTCAGGTCCTTTGTTGCGGAAAATTTCCACATCGAGAATCATTTCGATAGCAAAAATAAAAATAACCAATGCTCCGGCCACAGCAAACGACTGAATATCAACATTAAACAGTTTTAAGATTCCCTCGCCTGTAAATAAAAAAGCGATAAGAATAAGAAAAGCAATAGAACTCGCCCTGAAAGCGTGAACTACATTGGCTTTTTTCTTAATATCTAAAATCAGAGGTATTGACCCTAAAATATCAATAATTGCAAAAAGAACCATAAAGGCACTTGTAAGTTCAATAAGGCTGAAATTCATGTATTTATAATTGTTTTAAAAATAGTTTCGTTTACTTTTTTTCTCTCTTTGTCGAAAAACCAACCCCACTTATTAAAATACTTCACCATATTCGTAATATGAATCCACAACATGCGTTTACTTTTATACGAATCCTGCGCATGATGATGTACCACCGACACTTCTGGATAAAAAACTGTTCTGTATTTTTGGTGGATTCGTCTTGTTAAATCAATATCTTCGGGATACATAAAGAATCGCTCATCGAACAAACCGACCTGTTTTAACGCACTCATTCTCAAAAACATAAAACAACCCGAAAGATAAGGAACATCCATTGTTTTGTTGTATCCGGTTTCACGCATTTCAAATTTTCGACTCCGTTTTTCTGTCCAGTGTGCAGGCAAAAAACGTCTGAATATTAAATCGAAGGGCGTGGGCAACAACTTACAAAGATACTGAATTTGTCCGTCAGGATAAAATACTTTAGGCATTAAATGTCCAATACCTGTATTTTTATTCATAAAGTCGACAATTCCGTTTAATATTATCGGATCAAAACTAATGTCGGGATTTACAACCAAATGATAGTCAGCATTTTGTTCAATGCTTTTGCGTAAAGCAATATTATGCGCCGCACCATAACCAATATTATTATGATTATTAAAAATATATTCAACAGGTAATTTTTGAATTTCAGAGTTGCTAACAGCCGAATTATCAACAAGATAAATAGTATTTACGCAACTCGCATGCCGAAGTATTCGAACCAAACGTTCAATTTCTTCGAATGATGTATTATATAAAACTATCGAAACATTTATCATAAAACAATTTTTCAGAAGTCGTTTCTAATTTTAGGAATGCAATATTAATCATTTTATTCCAAATATTTACAAAATAAGATATTTTGTAATGACTTTCGGATATAAAAAAAGCCCGAACTATATCGGGCTTTCAGTATTTTTAGTTCGAAAAAGGGCTTATTCAGCAGCTTCGGCGGGTGCTTCGGCAGCAACTTCAGCAGGTGCATTAGCAGCAGCTTCAGCTTCGGCAGCAGCAGCAATAACATCGGCTTTTTTCTTAGCCAATTCAGCAGCTTTTGCTTTATTTACTTCAACCTCAGCAGCTAAACGAGCTTTGGCATTAGAAGCTTTCTCGGCAGCTAATTGTTCTTTTGTTTTGCTTACTTTCGATTCTTTTGAAAGTTTCCAAGCTTCGAAACGTTTTTCGGCTTCGTCAGTATCAAAAGATCCTTTTTTCACACCTTCCAACAAGTGTTTTTTCATTAACACACCTTCAGCCGAAAGAATGTTACGAGTAGTGTCAGTAGGTTGTGCACCTACATTTAACCAATACAAAGCACGTTCGAACTTAAGGTCGATAGTGGCAGGATTGGTGTTTGGATTGTACGAACCGATTCGTTCGATAAATTTGCCATCACGTGGCGCGCGACTGTCGGCAATAACGATATGATAATAAGCATATCCTTTACGACCATGACGTTGCAATCTAATTTTTGCGGGCATTTTCTTAATTTTTAATTTGTTATACCTAATGCTTTTTCTCGAAAAGCGGCTGCAAAGATAGTGATTTATTTTTGAATTTTGTTGATATGTAGTGTTTTATTTCAACAAAAACAATTACAAAAAATCAATTTGCTTTTTATTCTCGAAAACTCCTATTCCAAAAAGGGCGTAATCGTACTTCACGGGATCGAGTGCATCAAAAGTGCGCAGCACTACCATTAACTCTTCCAATGCTTTCCAATCGTTTTGTTTACGATTCAACAAACCCAATGCTCGCCCAACATCGCCTACATGCACGTCCAAAGGCATCATAAGTGCCGACATAGGAATACTTTTCCAAATTCCAAAATCAACACCACAATCATCGGAGCGTACCAACCACCTCAATAACATATTCAATCGTTTGGCAGCCGAATTCGAGCTAACATCCGAAATATGTTTAGCAACCCGCTTTTCATGCTCTATTTCTAAAAATATTTCTCGAAAATATTTAAGTGACGAAAAAACCGAATTCTCAATTGCATAACCTGAAGCAAATACATTTTCCAATCCTATGTGCTTGTTGTAAATATTTCGTAGCGAATAAATAAAGTATTCACAATCAAGTCCGTTAAACGTTCGGTGTACAAATTGTCGTACGTTTTGAAGGTCGCTTTTTGAGGCGTTCATTACGAAGTCGTAAGGCGAATTTTCGAGTAAATCCATCAGAAATGTTGCATTTTTGATAATACTTTTGCGTTGTCCCCAAGTTATGGTCGCGGTTAAAAATGCAGCAATTTCTATATCCTCTTTTTGGCTAAAACGATGTGGAATTTGTATCGGATCGCTGTCAATATAACTCTCCGTATTATACAAAATTACTTTTTGTTCGAGAAATGCTTTTAGTTCGTCGGGTTTGAAATTCATGTGGTGTTTTATTTTGAAATTAAACAAAATTATAAACGAAATGTTTTACAAAACAAAACCGCCCAACCTGAAATTCATCAGATTGGGCGGTCTTTTCTTAAAGTCCCCCTTCGGGGGATTTAGGTGGCTCTTATTTCACTTCTTCAAAATCCACATCAGTTACATCACCTTGTTTGCTGTCGTTTTGACTTTGCTGTTGTCCGCCAAAATCCTGTGGACCTGCTTGTTGACCACCTTGTGCATTTTGAGCATTGTACATTTCCTGACTTGCAGCTTGGAATACCGTATTTAATTCTGCTGTTGCAGCATCAATTTCTGCAACATCCTGCGCTTTGTGTGCTTCTTTGAGTTTTGCTAAAGCAGCTTCGATTGGTCCTTTTTTGTCAGCAGGAAGTTTGTCGCCAAATTCTGCCAATTGTTTTTCGGTTTGGAAAATCAACGAATCAGCATGATTTAATTTATCAATTTTTTCCTTCTCTTTAGCATCGGCTTCGGCATTGGCAGCAGCTTCGTCTTTCATACGTTTGATTTCGGCATCGCTCAATCCTGAAGATGCTTCAATACGTATACTCTGAGATTTTCCGGTAGCTTTGTCTTTAGCCGAAACATGCAATATACCATTTGCATCAATATCGAAAGTTACTTCAATCTGAGGTTCACCACGACGAGCAGGCATAAAACCATCCAAGTGGAAACGTCCCAACGATTTATTCTGATTTGCTAATGGTCGCTCGCCTTGCAATACATGAATTTCAACCGATGGCTGATTGTCGGCAGCTGTCGTAAATGTTTCCGATTTTTTGGTTGGGATAGTTGTGTTGGCTTCAATTAATTTGGTCATCACACTTCCCATAGTTTCGATACCTAACGAAAGCGGAGTTACATCAAGCAACAACACATCTTTTACTTCGCCGGTTAATACACCTCCCTGAATTGCAGCACCTACAGCCACTACTTCATCAGGATTTACACCTTTCGAAGGAGATTTTCCGAAGAATTTTTCAACAGCAGTCTGAATAGCAGGTATACGAGTTGAGCCACCTACCAAAATTACTTCGTCGATATCGCCAATCGATAATCCGGCACTTTTAAGTGCGGTACGACAAGGTTCAATAGTACGTTGAATCAAATCATCTACCAATTGTTCGAATTTAGCACGGGTCAAAGTGCGAACCAAGTGACGTGGCACACCATCAACCGGCATAATGTATGGTAAATTGATTTCCGACGAAGTGGTGTTCGAAAGTTCGATTTTAGCTTTTTCGGCAGCTTCTTTCAAACGTTGCAATGCCATTGGGTCTTTGCTTAAGTCAAGTCCACTATTTTCATTTTTAAATTCCTGTACCAACCAGTCGATAATGCGGTGGTCAAAGTCATCACCGCCAAGGTGTGTATCACCATCTGTCGATTTTACTTCGAATACGCCATCGCCCAATTCAAGCACCGAAACGTCGTGTGTACCACCACCGCAGTCGAATACTACGATTTTCATGTCTTTGTTAGTTTTATCCAAACCATAAGCCAAAGCAGCAGCAGTAGGCTCATTTACAATACGTTTCACATTCAAACCTGCAATTTCGCCGGCTTCTTTTGTTGCCTGACGTTGTGCATCGTTGAAGTAAGCAGGTACAGTAATTACAGCATCAGTTACTTCTTGTCCAAGATATTCTTCAGCTGTTTTTTTCATTTTTTGCAAAATGATAGCCGAAATTTCTTGTGGCGTATAAAGTCGCCCATCAATATCAACACGAGGAGTATTGTTGTCGCCTTTAACTACTTTATAAGGTACGCGACCAATTTCTTTTGTCAAACGGTCGTAGGTTTCACCCATAAAGCGTTTGATAGAAAATACAGTTTTTGTTGGGTTAGTAATAGCCTGACGTTTAGCAGGATCACCCACTTTGCGTTCGCCTCCATCCACAAAACCAATTACCGAAGGTGTTGTACGCTTACCTTCGCTGTTGGCGATAACGATAGGTTCGTTACCTTCCATTACAGAAACACACGAGTTGGTGGTTCCTAAGTCAATTCCAATAATTTTTCCCATTTTGAGTCTATTTTAAATATTTTGATTGTTTCTATTTTTTAATACGCATTCATTTTTACAAAGTATATGCCAACCACCCGAAAGCAATCGTCAATATAATTTTTGGCACAATTAACAACAATTATTCGAAAAACTCGACTTTTTTCACTGACAAAAGGGCAGAAATTGGCAGATTTTATCAAAAAAAATATATCTTTGCAAACAAAAGAGGAATTTAATGTCAAAAATTTACATATCGCTCGGAAGCAACTTAGGAAATAAGGAACAAAACCTTATGGAGGCTGTTGCGGCAATTGGCTGTGAAATTGGAGTAGTGCGCCGTGTGTCAGAGTTTTACGCTTCTAAGCCAGTTGGATTTGTTTCGGAAAATGACTTTTTGAATGCGGCTTTATTGGTAATTTCGGATATGGAACCCATGCTGATACTGCGAAAACTACAACAAATTGAGCGCGAGATGGGACGTAAACCAAAATCAGGCAACGAATATGTCGACCGAATTATTGATTTAGATATTTTGCTATACGATAATGAAACGATTGACTATCCTGAATTAAAAATCCCGCATCCATATATGATAGAGCGGGATTTTGTATTGATTCCATTGCGCGAAATTGCGCCTGAATTGGCTATTTTTAAAACTGAATAGCAGTCAACAATTCTGCTTGACTACACAAGCGCTGCTCTCCTGTTTTCATATTTTTCAACATCACTTTACCTTCATTCATTTCCGTTTCACCTACAATTGCCACAAATGGAATGCATTTATTATCGGCATAAGTCATTTGTTTTTTCATTTTGGAAGGCTCCGGATAAATTTCAGTATTAATTTTATTATTTCTTAAAAAATGAATCCAAGGCAAACTGTACATCAATTCTTTATCACCAAAACTTACAAATAATATCTGCGTCTGCTCTTCTGAAGTTTCAGGGTACAGATTTAATTGATTCAAAACATCATAAATTCGGTCGGCACCAAACGAAATTCCCACACCGGAAACACCTTCCATGCCGAAAACGCCTGTCAAATTATCGTATCTTCCGCCACCCGTAATACTTCCGATTTCAACATCCAATGCTTTTACTTCGAAAATAGCGCCGGTGTAATAATTCAGTCCGCGTGCCAATGTTAAGTCGAGTTCTATATTGGTTTTGACTTGCATGATTTCGCACAAACCGAAAATAGTTTCCAACTCAGCTACGCCTTTTAGTCCTATTTCAGAAGCAGCAAGCACTAATTTTAATTGTTGCAATTTTTCATTATTCGTCCCACTGAGTTTTAAAATGGGTTGTAATTTCTCAATTGCTTCAGTCGAAATCCCTTTCGAAGCAATTTCTTCATTCACCTTGTCGAGCCCAATCTTATCCATTTTATCAATGGCAACGGTTATATCCGTAATTTTTTCGGCTTCGCCAATAATTTCAGCAATTCCCGAAAGAATTTTACGGTTGTTTATTTTAATCGCGACATTAATTTTCAGACGACGATACACTTCATCCACTATCTGTATCAATTCCAACTCATTAAGCAACGAATCGCTCCCTACCACATCCACATCGCATTGGTAAAATTCACGATAACGACCCCGCTGCGGACGGTCGGCACGCCAAACTGGTTGTATTTGATAGCGCTTGAATGGAAAGGTAATTTTATCGCGATTTTGAACAACAAAACGAGCAAAAGGCACTGTTAAATCATAACGAAGTCCCTTTTCCGAAATTTTATTCGTCAATTTAATACTATTTCGTTCAAGCAGTTCAGCATCAGTGAGTCCATTCATATAATCACCCGAATTCAGTATCTTAAACAACAACTTATCGCCCTCTTCGCCGTATTTCCCCATCAAAGTCGATAGGTTTTCCATGGCAGGAGTTTCAATTTGCTGAAATCCATACAAGCAAAAAACGTCTTTGATTGTATTAAATATATAATTGCGATTTGCCATTTCTTGTGGTGTAAAATCGCGTGTTCCTTTTGGAATAGAAGGTTTTTGTGCCATAAATATGTTTATTAAAAAAAGGCATTTCAAAAAATAAATTTTGAAACGCCTTCTTCAATGTTTTTCTTATTAGAAAACAGAAATTATTTTCTGATTCCTAACTCTTTGATAATTGTACGATAACGATTAATCTCTCTCGCTTTCAAATAATCGAGCAAACGACGACGTTTTCCTACCAACATTACAAGAGCGCGTTCTGTACTATAATCTTTTTTGTTTAACTTGAGATGCTCAGTTAAATGGTTGATACGGTACGAAAACAATGCTATCTGGCCTTCAGATGTGCCGGTATCAGTGTTAGACTTTCCGTATTTACCAAAGATTTCCTGCTTTTTTTCAGCTGTTAAATACATGATAATGAATAAATTTTGATTTTAAAAATACAAACCCAGCCTTGTACTCATCACATAACTGTTTGTTTGATTTCGAACTGCAAAGGTAGTATATTTATTTTGAAATTCAAACATCAAATTTATTTTACTTAAAACAATTGCTTTTACGATAATAATACGCCGTATTTATTCGTTAATGTGTTTATTATGTATAATAAAATTCGTATCTTTGTAAAATATTTCACTTAAACTTCACTCAGTGCGCGAACAATAAGTGTGTGGTGGCGTTTAAGATTTTGATTTATAAAAATTCAATTCCGGTTTAAACCTCTCATTTTATCACATTTAAAAAGCCTGAATTACAAACAGCTAAAAAGACATAAACAACAAATCATATTTTTACTTACAGTGAAAAAAATAATTCCAATTATTGCTATTTGCATTTTGTTTGCATCGTGTAATACCATCAAAGACATCGCATATCTTCAGGATGCAGGTACTCCAATTGAGTATAAATCGGATGAAAAAGCAATTCGACCAGATGCTACTTTAAAACCAGGTGATTTATTAACTATAACGGTTAACAGCAATACTCCGGAAGCTGCTCAGCCTTTTAACTTGCCGCTTATTCCCGGAGGCGAAGGTATGAATTCGTATGGAATTGCTAAAACAAGTATTTCGGGTGGAGCTGGTATACAAAACTATCTTATCGACATTGATGGAAATTTAAATTTCCCCGTACTTGGTCAAATGCAAGTTGCAGGAATGAAGAAAAACGACCTTATTCAGCTCTTAAAATCAAAAATATATCCTCGATATATATCCGAAGAGCCAATAATTACGGTTCGTTTTGCAAACTACAAAATTTCAGTTTTGGGTGAAGTAAATCGTCCAGGTGCTTATGATGTAAACAACGAAAAACTTGATCTCTTTGAGGCAATTGCCATGGTTGGCGATTTAACAATTTACGGGCGAAGAGACAATGTGTTACTTATTCGCGAAGATCAAAATGGTAAAAAAACAACTTATCGTATCGATTTACGCGATAAAAGATTAATAGACTCACCCTATTTCTACCTACAACAAAATGATCTTTTGTATGTACAACCAAACAACCCTCGTTCGCGCGGTGCAGCCTTGGGTGCTGCCGAAGCGTTGTCGATTTCGGTTGTTGGAACGCTAATTTCATTAACATCATTAATAATAAACATTGTAAAATAGTTGAATTATTCTATAATTTTTAAAAAAGATAAAAACTGACATACTGAATGGATAATTATTTTGACCAATTAGAAGACGAGCTAAGAGAAAAACCTATTAACTGGCGTGAAGTATTTGAAAAACTTTTCATGCATTGGAAATGGTTTGTTGTTTCAGTTATCATTGCGCTTATTGCTGGCTTTGTTTTTACAAGAATGCAGCAGGACGTATTTGAAGTAAAATCGTCGATGTTGATTATTGACCAAAGCCGGAGTGGTCAAATGAATGAAATGTCTGTTTTAAAGCAATTAGATGCTGCCGGACTTCGTTCGAGTGGCTCTACAGCTATGATTAACAATGAAGAAAAAGTAATAACTTCTACCTCATTAATGAAGCGTGTAGTAAAAGTATTAGAGCTTCATACTACCTACACCGAAGAAAAATACTTAAAACGAATTGATTTATATACACAATCACCTATTTACATTCGGTTGGACAGTGCCTCATTATACGATTTAAAATGCACACTTTCGTTGCAAATTGAGCCAAAAAATGGCACATTAAAAATAGAAGGCAATTACAATGATTCTAATTTCAGACAAACTATAAATAAACTTCCTGCAATAATTAAAACTCCTGCAGGAATAGTTTATATGCAAATTAGACATGGATTTGAATTTCCGGAGGAAAAAATTAAAGTTACTGTTTCCAACCCATCTCAAATTGCTAAATCGCTTGTAAATGGCTCTTTAAAAACCGAAGTTGGAAAGCTATTGGATGTTATTGAGCTTTCTTTCAAATCAACAAATGTACGTAAAGGTCAGGATGTATTAAATACACTTGCCGATATTTATAATCAGGATGCATCGGAGCAAAACAATCTTTCGGCAAATAACACAGCTAAATTTATCGATGTACGCTTACAATTATTGGCACGAGAGCTTAATGATGTTGAAAGAGAAGTTGAAAATTACAAACAAGACAATAAATTAACGGATATTACCGAAGATGCACGCATTTTTCAGGGAAAAAACAATTTGTACGATCAACGTGAAATTGATGTAGAAATGCAACAAAACCTGATAAAATATGTCGACGAATTTTTACGTGACCCTGCCAACAACAATGCGTTAGTTCCAAATTTGGGATTAACTGATGCTGGATTAATGGCTGTTATTCAGGCTTATAATGAGTTACTGATGACTCGCGAACGCATTTCAGTAGGTGTGTCGGAGCAAAATCCTTCGCTAAAAACTCTTAATGTTCAAATCAATGGGGCACGAAAGGCCATTCAAACTAGCATAGCAAGCACTCGTATAGGCTTACAAATCAACAGAAATGATTTAAGTCAGCAAAATGCACGCATGCAAAATAAGATCTTAAATATTCCGCGTCAGGAGCGTGAGTTTATTGAGATTAAACGTCAACAACAAGTAAAAGCAACTCTGTATACATTCTTATTGCAAAAACGCGAGGAAGCTTCACTAAATATGGCTGTTACAGTGCCAAAAGGCAGAATCCTGAATACGCCCGACGACTCAACACATGTTAGCCCCAAGAAAAATATAATTTTAATTATTTTCTTCTTAATTGGATTAGTTATACCTGCAGTTTTGATTTACATAATTGAAATGTTCAACACGATGATTCGTAGCCGTATGGATGTTGAAAAATACAGTAACATACCGATTTTGACAGAATTAGCACATAGTAAAAGTGATGGCGCAATGATTGATTTAAGTGCCAATGCAAGTACAAATTCAGAACTTTTCAGACTACTACGAACAAAATTACAATTTACACTTGACCAACCTTCTGACAAAGTCGTTTTAATTACTTCAACGATGTCGGGCGAAGGTAAAACTTTTGTAAGTGTGAATCTTTCGGCCATGTTATCCATGGCTGATAAAAAAGTATTGCTTATCGGACTTGACTTGCGTAGACCACAGCTTGCTAAAATATTCAATATATCTGAATCAACTGGTGTTAGTTTGTATTTATCCGGTCAGGATAATGATTATAAATCGATGATACACGAATCGGAAGATTATCCTGGTTTGTATGTATTACCTGCTGGTGTGATTCCACCAAATCCTTCGGAATTAATTATGAAAAAACGTTTCGACACCATGATAAATGATTTCAGAAACGAATATGATTATATAATTATTGACTCTGCACCTGCTGGAGCTGTTTCAGATACATTTCTACTTGACCGCGTAGCAGATTTAACCATATATATTTGTCGTGCTGGCTATACCGATCGCCGTTATTTAGAGTTTGCAAATCGTGCACACCATGAAAAATCATTAAAACGTATGTTCTTTGTGATTAATGATGTAGATGTAGAAGCTCACAGATATTCATATAGCCGTAAATATGGCTA
>DYSC01000189.1 GCA_020726365.1 Porphyromonas sp. | reverse complement strand
TAAATCGATAGAGCTCGAATTATTGAAAATGACATTTTTGATTGTTAATATATTTTTGATTTTTCTGATTTTCACATTAAAATAATTGGTATACTTTTGAAGTGAAATACTGGTACACTTTTCAATTAATATAAACAAAATTGATTATGCCAAAGGTTTTGGTCATGATATCGCCTTAGAGAACGCCTATGCAGGGTATTCCCAATATTAGAATCACCGTCAATCATACTCTCTTTATACATACTTATCTCGTTGAAAATAAGATAAATATACGAATTTATTTTGATTTATACAGCTATTTAACAAACTATTTTATAATGAATTACAAACTTTATTTGAGATAAAAATATCAACTAATAGAAATATAAAATTAACTATTTATTAACTTTAAAATCGTTCACTGACTTTATACAGTGGACTCATTAATAAAAAGCACTGCTTTGGTAAATTATAAACACTCAACTAATCAGCTTCATATCAGTATTTAATGGCAATTGTTGATAAATAGTCGCTTCTTATATTTGTTTCTTCCTGATGAAATTGTTATTTTTGTACACTTTCAACTTCAAAAAAAATACACGTTGTGACAATAAAATTAAACAAATTAACCATCATATTTATATCAACCGGAATTCTATTTTCCTTAATTATTTCACTTTATTTCGTTTTCAAAAAACCCAAAGAGCTTGAAAAGCCTCCTCTACCCAACAATTATATTAATTGCAATCAACTAACCAATGCTAATGCACCTATTGAACCTGCCGATATTATCAGCGATAAAAATGATGTTCAATTGATTCATGCACGTGCCAACGGACTGAAAAAGCCTTTCGAAACAAATGCTGAATTTGACTCTGCCTACAAAAAAATGGTGGAAAACTACGAATTGGTGGAAGTAAAGGATTCTAAGCTGTACCATCTCAAAACCCTCAAGCATTCGCATCCCTATCTGATTCCCGAAGCGGTAAGTATGCTCGACGAGATTGCGGTTCGTTTTCAGGCCAAACTAAAAGAGCAAAAGCTTGGTAATTATTGCTTCTTCCTGACATCGATACTGCGCACAGTGGAGTCGCAGGAAAAACTGAGCCAACACAACGGGAATGCTTCCGACACCACTGCTCACTTTTTTGCCACAACGGTGGACATTTCGTACAAGCATTTTCTGAACTTAGACAACGATTCTGTGGTGCCCAAATGGGAAATTATTCAGGAATTAACCAAAACACTGCTCGAAATGCGCAAAGAATGCAAACTGCTGGCGGTGCGCGAACGCAAACAATCGTGCTTTCACATTACAGTGGTATGTTGCAAGCCGGAAGAATAGTTTGTAGTGAGCAGTAAAGACAATCATCACATCATCACACCGAATATTTTGAAAACTTATCCATTACGCGTTGATAGTAGGTTTTCGAAACGGGTATATCGGGTGCATTCAGAGCATCCATTTCCAGAAAAATACCATCTTTGGTTTTGCGAAGTACTTTTACCTTGTCCAGATTTACGATAAACGAACGATGGCAACGCACCAAGGATGTTTCATTCGTCAGATTTTCTTCTATCCATTTCAGCGAATTGCGTAAAAGGTAATGCGACAATTTGGATTTGTTGAGGTAATGAATAGTGGCATAGTTATCGGACGAATCTACATACAGCAAATTTTCCTGATCAATCGAAATCTTCAATTCGCCTTTTTCGTCGGGAAAAGCAATTAAATTGCGCCGTACATTTACATGCTCAGCTTCTGTCTTCGTTATTTTTTCGAGCAAACGGTTTTTTTCGCGCCACGAAAACAGCAACCACAAAATAGAATAGGGCAGCAACAACACCCATGCTGTATTTTTCGACGACTGCACAAAAATCTCCAACAACTCCCGCTCGGCACCTATGTGCGGAAAATAGAGCGAGAAGATGGTGTAAAAGAGCGACGTAAAAACTATTTCGCCAAACACATGCAGGGCAAACTGCCACACATACAATTCGCTGTTGCGGGTATATCGTAACATGATTAATCGACTCACCACCAACACCAACATGCCTGTGAGTATTATCAGACTCGAGAAAAAGAAATACTTAAACTCGGAAATATTCGGATACCAATTGCGTGAATTGAAAGGCTGGAAAATATTGATAAAAAGCAATGCAAAAGCAGCCGTTAGCAAAATCAACTGAATGACATTGCTTTTTTGATACATATAAGGTGGAATTTTCGATTGCATGTGTGATTGCACTTTTATTGAAATGCAAAAGTATATTATTCGCAGCAATCCACCAACTTAATCGACAACCAAATAACAATTATCATTTTACAATAACGCCCGCAGGGCAATTTAACCCAACTTTGCAGCTATCCATTCATAAACTTATAATTTTCAACCACTTCATTTTTTAAAGTTTGTGGTTTGGGCACTACAGATTTTTTTCGGATAAACGGAGCATATTTATATTTTAAGGCATCATAAATACACATTACTATTACCAATGCTGCAACTACCAGTCTGGCATCGCTGCGCTTTTCTTTGCTACGACCAAATTTGGCTAATTTACTTCCTTGTTTACGACCCTCGAAATAACCCGTTACTTCGCAAACGGCTGAGTTTTCTTTTATCCAATTGTTGGTGTGTGGATTATGTCTACCTGATACTTTAAAATACATGGCTGCAAAGT
>DYSC01000047.1 GCA_020726365.1 Porphyromonas sp. | reverse complement strand
TACTCAGGCTATTGCAACGCTTGCAACTATAGTGTTCTCGGGTGTTGGAACGTATATATTGTTTAAAATTACAGATAAGTTAGTTGGTGTGCGTGTAACTGATAAAGAAGAAGCTATCGGTTTGGACGAAACACAACATGGTGAAACAGCCTACACTAATTTTGATTAATGAAAAGTGAATAATCACTTTGATTTAACACTATCAAAGTTGATTTATATCGTATGTTTTTTAGTTTTATTGTTTCAAAGCAGACTAATTCGGGATTAATTGGTCTGCTTTTTTTAACAACAAAAACAGGCTGTCCGATTTTACCGGATAGCCTGTTTGGTATCAATCAACTATTTTAAAGTACGCCCTGCGCCATCATGGCTTTTGCTACTTTCATGAAACCTGCCACGTTGGCACCTTTTACGTAGTTTACAAATCCATCGGCTTCAGTTCCGTATTTTACACATGACTCGTGAATACTTGCCATAATGCCTTTCAGTTTTTGATCCACTTCTTCTTTCGACCAGTTTAAACGTATAGAGTTTTGAGTCATTTCAAGTCCGGAAACCGATACGCCACCTGCATTAGCAGCTTTACCCGGTCCGTAAAGAATTTTGTTTTTCAGGAAAACTTCAACTGCTTCGGGTGTCGAAGGCATATTTGCTCCTTCCGATACAGCAATACAACCGTTTGCTACAAGTGTTGCAGCATCGTCGCCATTTAATTCGTTTTGAGTAGCCGATGGTAATGCGATGGTACATTTCTCTGCCCATGGGCGTCCACCCTCTACATATTTGCAATTGTATTTATCTGCATATTCTTTGATACGTCCGCGATATACATTTTTAAGCTCAAAAATATAAGCTAACTTTTCGCTGTCAATGCCGTTTTCGTCGTAGATATAACCGTTACTATCCGAAAGTGTAATTACTTTACCACCCAGTTCCAATACTTTTTCGGCAGTGTAAGTTGCTACATTTCCCGAACCCGAAATAGAAACAACCTGACCTTTTAAATCGGTAATTCCTTTGCGTTTAAGCATATTCATTAGGAAGTAGATGTTTCCGTAGCCGGTAGCTTCGGGACGAATAAGTGAACCTCCGAATTCCAAACCTTTACCTGTGAAAGTGCCGGTGTTCTCGCGAGCTAGTTTTTTGTACATACCGTACATATATGCTACTTCGCGACCACCTACGCCGATATCGCCTGCAGGTACATCGGTGTCGGGTCCAATATGGCGCCACAATTCCAACATAAATGCCTGACAAAAGCGCATTACCTCTGCGTTTGATTTGCCTTTTGGATTAAAATCCGAACCTCCTTTAGCTCCACCCATTGGAAGTGTTGTGAGTGCATTTTTGAATGTTTGTTCGAATGCGAGGAATTTAAGAATAGAAGGACAAACCGAAGCGTGGAAGCGCATACCGCCTTTGTAAGGTCCGATTGCGTTGTTGTGCTGAATGCGGTAGGCCATGTTGGTTTGAACGTTACCTTTATCGTCGACCCAGGTAATGCGGAATGAGAAAATTCGTTCAGGAATACAAAGACGCTCAATTAAATTTTGTTTTTCAAATTCGGGGTGCGCATTGTATTCGTCTTCGATAGAATGCAGTACCTCTTCAACAGCCTGATGATACTCTGGCTCATTCGGAAATCTTCTCTTTAAATTGTCGAGAACTTGTTCAACTTTCATAATAATATGCTTTTTAATTTTATTGTTTTAAATCGGGCTCAAAGTTACAAAACAATAATTAAAATGCAATTATATAGACATAAATAATTAAATAATATATTAAAATGAAGTATAAATATGCATTTAATGTGTCATAATGATATTTTTATATGGGTGATTGATATTTGAATTTTGTAAATACAAAACGGCAATTAATTGTCATTTTGATACGTTTGTGTATAAAAATGAATACTCATAAAATGAATTTATTGTAACTTATAACAAAGTAAAAATGAATGTAATTAAGTAAATTGATTTTATTTGTTACGAAATGAAAGCAATTTGTTTTTGGGTGATAGCTGTCAATAAGTCAAATAATATAATTTTACTGTATAAATATGCGGAAATCACGGTTTTAATACGACTCCTATATTTTTCCGTCCATCAATTTTGATTACTAATGGCTTCTCGAAACGAACATGACGAACATATTTTGTTTCGAAAGCAGCAGGTTGTTCTTTTAAAAAGTCAACATCAAAACTACCATCATTTATATGCGGATTTATTGTAAAATAGGAAACTCCGAACGATGTCAGATTCTGAAAAAAGTGTGTTCCCTGGCTCGGGTCAATCCTGTAGTTCGAGAAACTTGTTTCCACTATCAGCCGTGCATTGCTAATTTGCGGCCATTTTACAGGAATACCCAGCCATTCGTCGCTGGAGCCCCAACGGCCTGGACCTACAAGTATGTAGTTTCTGTTTTCGCTGCAAAGCATTTTGTTTATTTTTTCTATGTCGTACATAATCAGTCGGTTATTCGATGCACTAAACATCTCGTGATTAACATACACTATATCGTATATATCGTTTGTAATGCCATGTCCCAGTGTGCTTGTGCTTGTAATAATTGCATCTTCGGTAGGGATAGTGCCAATGTCTTCGTTTATAAATTCTTTATTGTCTATTATCGGTCTTATTTGCAATAAATAAAATAAATGTTGCTTCTCTGAACTATAATCCAGATTTACAGCAAATTCAATTTCAATATGGCGACTCATTTCGAGTTGTGAAACCGACAGTACCTCCGATAAAATATTGGCTAAAGGAAAAACATCGTGTTCCAAAATGTTGGCAAACGTAATGATTTTTCTCCCACCAGGGTAAATGCCATCGTATATTGTTTGATCTTCCACATTGAATGTAGAAGCAATAAATTTCAGCGTGCCATCTTTTTCGGCATCGCGAACGCTAATTTTAGATAGGTTAAATCCATCATCCACTTGCGGAATAAATTGCATGTTGCTTAAATCAAGTGCATTGAAAAAAGTTTGCGTTTCGCGGAGGGCAAAATCGAGCGTGCTGGTTTGCAATACATTGTGTGGATACGCAGGTGAAAATCGCAATGTTGTTCCACCATCAACAATGTATTTGCCCAGACCCATGGCTATGTTTGCAATGCCATCTTCGGGTTTTTCGGCACCTATGGGATAGTAATTAAGCGAGCGGGCAACTCCCGAAAACGAGGGGTAGAATCTGTTTTCATATTTATTTCCACATATTTCCTGCAATACAACAGCCATTTTTTCCTCATCAATTACATTTTTTGTGGCCGTCATATATGCTTTACTATCGCGGTAATATACCGATGCATATACCGCTTTTACGGCTTCTGTAACCATTTCGAGCATTTGAGTTTTACTTTCGGCATTGTAAGGAACCATATAAGTGGAGTAGATTCCTGCAAATGGTTGATAGTGTGAATCTTCAAGTAGGCTTGATGAGCGAATGGCTAATGGTGAACTAATAGCTCCTAAAAATGCAAACAAGTCGGCAATCAGATGTTTTGGCAAACGTGCTTTTAAAAAATGTTTTAAAATTTCCTCATCATCAATGTCCAACAGGGCAATGCTGTACAGTTTGTTTGACTCCATAAATTCTGAAAACACATCGGTGCAAATCACCACTGTTTTTGGAATGGTGATGGTCGTGTTTTCGAAATTCTCAAACTGTTCGTTTCGTTTTATCATGGCATCAATAAATGCCAATCCGCGTCCTTTCCCGCCCAGTGAGCCATTGCCGATACGTGCAAAATTCGAAAACTGATCAAATCGTTCGCGCCTGAAAATAGCCACAACGCCACGGTTTTTTAATTTTCGATAATGCAGAATTGCCTCGTAAATAGCGTGGCGCAATTTCTTTAATTCTTCAGGGTCGTTTTTCGAAGGATTGGTTTTTTTTACAAATTCGGCCAACGGAAACATAGCGCGAGAATAGAGCCAGCGCGAAATATTGTTGCGCGATACATTGTAATACAGTGTTTCGTCGCTCAATTGGAGAATGGAGTTTTGTAAATCTTTGAGGTTGGATATGCTTGCCTCCACAGTTCCTGTAACGGGATTAATTAAAATAAAATTACCAAAACCAAAGTTGTTGGTGATTATTCCGCGTAGTTCGAGCAAAAACGTTCTAGAGGTTTTGTGTAGAAAAGAAGCTCCGACTTCGTTGGCCAACGTTTCATTTTCGGCATCGGTTGATTGGATGATTAAAGGAATTTTTCGATCGGTTTTTCGTATTTGTTTACACAGGTTTATGCCTGCCAGTTTGTTCTTTTCGCCACCCTGAAAATAGGATACATCCGTAACTACACCCAGTATATTGTCTTTGTATTTTTTATATAAACTCGTAGCTTCTTCGTAATTGCGGGCTAACAAGATTTTAGGACGGCCACGCATACGAAGCATTTGTTCGTGTTCGTTGAGTGCTTCTGTCATAAACGATTGCGACTGTCTGAATATATATTTGTATAAATGCGGTAAAATAGAGGAATAAAAATGAATAGAGTCTTCGACAAACAGAATGGTTTGAACACCAACCGATTCCACATCTTCTTTTACGTTCATGCTGTCTTCCACGAGCTTAATTATTGCCAGCAATAAATCGGAATTACCCAACCAACTGAAAACATAGTCGATGGACGACAAGTCTTCGTTGGCAATACGCTTCGACACTGAACGCGAAAACGGAGTGAGCACCACTATGGGTACAAGCGGAAATTTGTGTTTTACGCCTTTTGCCCAGTTAAATGGATTAATGCTGTCGCCACTGGGCATCGAAATTATTAATTCGAACGAGCGTTCATTCAATAAATTGTTCGCTTCTTCTTCGGAAGATACCAGCGTGAAGCGGGGTGGGTAACGTAGATTTAATGCGGTGTATTCATTAAAGAGCTGTTCGTCGATGCGTCCGTCTTCTTCGAGTACAAAAACATCGTACTTACTTGCATACAATAATACATTGTAAATTCGATGTTTCATCAAATTTACAAACGAAGTGTCTTTGAAATATAGTTTTCCTAAGCCGGGCTGTGAATTTTTATGCATAACAATTTTTAATTAAAAAAAATACAAGTATACAAAAGTAATGAATGCAGCTTGAATTTTTGTTATGCGCTGAAATAATATACAGTTATTTTGGGGTAATTTAATTTATTATTATTTGTAGTTCTGTGTCTAATTTCTATCTACATCAATAAATAATGTGCATAAAGATAGTTAAAATGATATATTATCGACAAAAAGATTAAAATAATTTGATTTATACAGTATATATGATTATCTTTGTAGCGAAGATTAAATAAAATATCAATCGGTCAACAGTAATAATTTTTCATCACTTGAAAAACAGGTGTTGAAATTGCTGGATATCAATCGTGTGTTTTTTAGTTTTATTGTTTAGGGAAGACTACTTCGCGATGAAATAGTCTGTCCGCAACAAAACTACCGATATGTAATTTAAAAATGTTTTTATATATTGTTTTGTAATTAAATTGTGTAAAATTATTTCAATTTGAAACAGCAGATAGAATTAACTATAATTACGCTCGTATTGATTGGTAGTAACTTACATTTTAATTAATTTTGCAAAGAATTTACTACACATAGTAAGCAATTTGGTATAAAAAGAAAAAATAATAAATAATAAGTAATTAAATTCAAACAATTATGTCAACGTTAAGATTTAAAGCGGTAGAAGAAGCTTTCAAGAAAAAAGCTTTGTGCGTTTCGGCACCTGAGAAATATACTTCCGACTATTACGGAAAGTATGTTTTTAATAGTGCGGACATGTCGAGATATTTATCAAAAGACACCCTCAAGGCACTGAAAGGTGTAATTAACCAAAGTGCGCCACTCGATTTGGCACTTGCGAATCAAATTGCTTCGGGAATGAAAAACTGGGCAACCGATTTGGGTGCAACTCACTATACACACTGGTTTCAACCATTGACAGATGGTACAGCCGAAAAACACGATTCGTTTATCGACTACGTTGGCGGACCTGGCGAAGCTATTATCGAAGATTTCTCAGGTAAACTGTTGGCGCAACAAGAGCCTGATGCCTCTTCATTCCCGAATGGTGGTATCCGTAGCACATTCGAGGCACGTGGCTATACTGCATGGGATCCTGCTTCTCCTGCTTTTGTTGTTGACGATACATTGGTTATTCCAACAATTTTCTTCTCGTATACCGGCGAATCGCTCGACTTGAAAGCACCGCTTAAAAAAGCATTAGCTGCGGTCGACAAAGCTGCAACGGCTGTTTGTCAGTTGTTCGATCCGAATGTGAAAAAGGTAAATGCATTTTTAGGTTGGGAACAGGAGTATTTCTTGGTTGACGAAGGTTTGTATGCTACACGTCAGGATTTAATGCTGACAGGACGTACTTTGCTTGGGCACGAATCAGCAAAAAACCAACAAATGGATGATCATTATTTTGGAGCTATACCTACACGTGTAGCTGCATACATGAAAGATATTGAATTTGAAGCCTACAAATATGCTATTCCTGCTAAAACCCGTCATAATGAAGTAGCACCAAATCAGTTTGAGTTGGCTCCGATTTATGGCGAGTGTAACCTATCGGTTGACCAGAACTTATTGATGATGTCTATTATGAAGCGTGTTGCTCGTCGTCATGGTTTCCGTTTGTTGTTGCATGAAAAACCGTTTGCAGGTATAAACGGTTCGGGTAAACACAACAACTGGTCGCTTGGTACAGATACCGGTGTTATTCTTTATGCACCCGGAAAAACAGCTGAAGAAAACTTGCAGTTTATAACTTTCATCACTACTACATTGATGGCTGTTCACAAACATAATGCCTTGTTGAAAGCATCAATTATGACTGCTCAAAACGCTCATCGCTTGGGAGCAAACGAAGCCCCTCCTGCAATTATATCGGCATTTCTTGGCTCACAATTGACAGCAATACTCGATAAAATTGAACTCAGTTCAAGTGAAGAAGCAATTGTTATCGACGACAAAAAGAAATTGAACATGAATATTCCTCACATTCCTGAGGTATTCCTTGACAATACCGACCGTAACCGTACTTCACCATTTGCATTTACAGGAAACCGTTTTGAGTTCCGTGCTGTTGGTTCATCGGCTAACTGTTCTTCAGCAATGACAACATTAAATTCTGCTGTTGCGGCTCAGTTAATTGACTTTAAAGCTGAAGTTGATACTAAAATGGCAGCAGGTGCAACCAAAGAAAAAGCTATTTTCGAAGTTATCAAATCGTATATCAAAGCTTCGAAAGCAATTCGTTTCGACGGTAACGGTTATAGCGACGAGTGGAAAGTAGAAGCCGCTAAACGGGGTTTGGATTGCGAAACAAGTGTGCCGGAAATTATCAAAGCATATACTTCTGAAGGTTCGGTTAAATTATTCGAATCGTTAGGTGTTCTTTCTGAAAAAGAATTACATGCTCGTAACGAAGTAAAATGGGAAACTTATGCCAAATGGATTCAAATTGAAGCACGTGTTTTAGGCGATTTGATATTGAACCATATTATTCCGGTCTGTACTCGGTACCAAAGTTTATTGCTCGATAACGTCTTCAAAATCAAAGCGACATTCCCCGCTGATAAGGCTGAAAGTTTAAGCAAACTGAATAGTCAGTTGATTACAGAGATTGGTGAACGTATTACTACTATTAAAAACGCAGTTGATGATATGGTTGATACCCGTCGTAATGTAAATAAATTGGAGCATGAACACGAAAAAGCACTTGCTTACCATGATAAAGTAATTCCTTATTTCGATATTATTCGATATAATGTTGACAAATTAGAATTGATTGTTGACGACGAAATGTGGACACTCCCTAAATACCGCGAATTGCTTTTCATTCGATAGTTTGCTCATTTATTGAGAGTGATATCATTCTATTTATATCAATAAGTGGGAGGCTTAATTTTAAGTTTTCCCACTGTTTTTTCACAACAATAAAACTAAATTTCCCGAATATAAGGTTTCGGTAGAAGCCAATTAAACAATTGAACGATTTATGACTTCAACCTCTTTAAAAATTGACGAATATGAGCAGCGTTCGCTATACTCATTTCAAAACGAACATGATGCCTGCGGCGTAGGACTTGTATTGAACCTTTTTGGCGAAAAATCGCACGAGATTGTAGAAAAAGGGTTGCAGGTTCTCGAAAACATGGAACACCGTGGTGCTGAAAGTGCCGACAATAAAACCGGTGATGGTGCAGGTATTCTGATTCAGATTCCACACGAATTTATTTTACTTCAGGGAATTCCTGTTCCGGCCAAAGGGCGTTATGGAACAGGTCTTGTTTTTATACCTAAAGATAAAAAGAAAGCCGAATTTTGCATTAATTTGATTAAAAAATACGTTCAGAATGAAGAACTTAATCTGCTCGCTATTCGCGATGTACCTGTAAACTCTGCCTGTTTAGGTGAAATTTCTGCCTCGAACGAACCTACCGTTATTCAGATTTTTGTAACAGGATCTAATTCGCAACAAGAACTTGAATTAAAACTCTACGTTCTGCGTAAGAAAATTGAAAATGCAATTATTGGCACCGAAATTTCCCGCGAACGTGGTTTTTATATCGTAAGTTTATCTACCAAACAAATGGTTTACAAAGGTATGCTTACACCTATGCAGTTGCGCGCGTATTTTACCGATTTAGAATACGAACATTTAACAAGTGGTATTGCATTAGTTCACTCACGTTTTAGTACCAATACTTTTCCAACCTGGGATTTGGCACAGCCTTTCCGTATGTTGGGTCATAATGGCGAGATTAACACCATTCGTGGTAACCGTCAGTGGATGGAAAGTCGCGAAAGTGTACTCAAGTCAGATCAATTGGGCGATTTGAAAGAATTATATCCGATTTGTCAACCAAAAATGAGCGACAGTGCCTCATTAGACAATGTACTCGAATTTTTGGTAATGTCGGGCAAAAGTCTGCCACATGCTATGGCTATGCTTGTTCCCGAAAGTAACAATAGAAAAAACCCTATTTCGGATAATTTACGTGCTTTTTACGAATATCATAGCACTTTCATGGAACCATGGGATGGTCCTGCCACATTGCTTTTCAGCGATGGTCGCTATGCTGGCGGTATGCTCGATCGTAATGGTTTACGCCCAGCACGTTACCTTATTACACACGATAATTTAATGGTTTTAGCATCCGAAACAGGAACCCTTGAATTTGCTCCCGAACGTATCAAAGAAAATGGTCGTTTAAAACCAGGTAAAATGTTGATGGTAGATACTGAATTAGGAAAAGTTTTTTACGATTCCGAATTAAAAGAAGGTTTAGCCAAAGCATTTCCATATCGCGAATGGTTAGATCAAAATTCTGTAAATATCGATAATATCTCGTCAGGACGTAATGTAAAGAATGATTTAGCCAATTATCAAACTTTGCTTCATGCTTTTGGTTATTCAAAAGAAGATATTGAACGTTTAATAATTCCTATGGCTAACGATGGTTACGAACCTACTTCATCGATGGGAAATGATACTGTGCTTTCGGTGTTTTCGGATAAACCACAACGTTTGTTCAACTATTTCCGTCAACAATTTGCACAGGTAACCAACCCGCCTATCGACCCTATTCGCGAAGAATTGGTTATGTCGCTTACCGGTTTTATTGGTTCTATTAACCAAAACCTGTTGTATCCTGCCAACGAAATTTGTAAAATGGTGAAACTTAAAAGTCCTGTTTTGACAAATGCGCAGTTTGATATTTTGATGAATTTGAAATACAAAGGGTTCCATACCATCTCACTTCCAATGCTTTTTGACCCCCAAAAAGGAACTAATGGACTTGAACAGGCGATTGAAGAATTATGTGTATCGGTCGAAAAGGCGGTGGATGAAGGTAAAAATTATATTGTGTTGAGCGACCGTGGCGTAAGTGCCGACAAAGCACCAATACCATCATTATTAGCTGTTTCGGCTGTGCATTTGTATTTGCTTGAAAAACGCAAACGTATGCAAATCGATATAGTGGTAGAATCGGCTGAACCACGCGAAGTAATGCATTTTGCATTGTTGTTTGGTTTTGGTGCTAATGCTGTTAATCCATATATGGTTTTTGCTATTATCAATGATAAAATAAAATCAGGTGATATAAGCATGGATTTTGACACGGCTACCAAACATTATATTAAAGCAGTAAATAAAGGATTGCTCAAAGTACTTTCGAAAATGGGTAATTCAACATTACGCAGTTATCGTGGAGCGCATATTTTTGAGTCAATTGGTGTTTCATCAAAATTATTATCTAAATATTTCAAAGGCATTACTTCTTCGATTGAAGGTATTGATATCGACGATTTAGCAAACGAAGTGCTCGCACCGTTTCATCATGCTTTTTATCCTGCCGAAGGCGACGATTTATCGACACTCGAAAATCTTGGACATTATGCTTACCGTCGTAATGGTGAGAATCATGCATGGAATCCGGAAACAATTGCACGACTTCAAATAGCAACAAGAACGGGTGATTACCAAAAATTTAAAGAATACGTTAAAGCTGTCGATGAGAAAGAAGACCCAATCTTCATTCGCGATTTAATGGATTTTAAACGTAATCCGATAAGTATCGACGAGGTGGAACCGGTTGAGAACATTATGCGACGTTTTGTTACCGGAGCAATGTCTTATGGTTCAATCAGTAGGGAAGCACATGAAGCTATGGCTTTTGCCATGAATATAATTGGTGGACGAAGCAATACGGGTGAAGGTGGTGAAGATCCTGAACGTTACAAAAAACGCGAAGATGGACTCTCTGCCCGTTCGGCTATTAAACAAGTTGCTTCGGGACGCTTTGGTGTTACGGCGGAATATTTGGTAAATGCCGACGAAATTCAGATTAAAATGGCTCAGGGAGCTAAACCGGGTGAAGGAGGACAGCTTCCAGGCCATAAGGTAGATAAAATTATTGCAAAAACTCGTCACTCAATTCCGGGAATATCCTTAATCTCTCCTCCGCCGCATCACGATATTTATTCAATCGAAGATTTAGCACAGCTTATTTACGATTTGAAAAATATTAACCCGACAGCTACAATAAGTGTTAAGTTGGTTTCTGAAACTGGTGTCGGAACAGTTGCTGCCGGTGTTGCAAAAGCAAAAGCCGATTTGATTTTGATTTCGGGGGCCGAAGGTGGAACGGGAGCAAGTCCGGCGAGTTCAATTAAACATGCTGGTATGCCTGTCGAAATTGGGTTAGCCGAAACGCAACAAACATTGGTGTTGAATAATCTACGTGGTCAGATAAGATTGCAAACTGATGGACAACTTAAAACAGGGCGTGATATAATTATTGCTTCATTGCTTGGAGCCGAAGAGTTTGGTTTTGCTACCAGTGCACTGATTGTTTTGGGTTGTGTGATGATGCGCAAATGTCACATGAACACTTGCCCTGTGGGTGTAGCTACGCAGGACGAAGCCTTGCGCAAACATTTTACAGGTAAGCATGAGTATTTAGTAAATCTTTTCCGATTTATTGCGCAAAATGTTCGTGAGCATTTGGCTGATATGGGCTACCGCAGCCTCAATGAAATTATCGGACATGCTGAGTTGCTCGAACGTCGAAAAATAGGTACAGTATCGAAAATCGAAAAAGTAGATCTTTCGCGCATTTTGTATGTACCCGATAGTTCGAAAAATGCATTACACAATATAAAAGGTCAGGATCATAAGCTTGAAAACGTGCTCGATCGCGAGCTAATTCGTAAATCGCTTACAGCACTTGACTTGTGTACGCCAGTTGAAATTGAAAGTAAAATCAAAAATACCGACCGTACAGTGGGAGCTATGCTATCGGGTGAAGTGGCTAAACGTTTCGGGCAGGTAGGTTTGCCCGAAGATACCATCAAAGCACGTTTTAAAGGTTCTGCCGGTCAGAGTTTTGGCGCATTCCTGAGCAAAGGAATGACTTTTGAACTCGAAGGTGAAGCTAACGATTATGTTGGAAAAGGACTTTCGGGAGGTAAAATTGTTGTGAAAGCGCCAAAAGGAAGTACTTTTAAACCTGAAAATAATATCATTGCTGGAAACACTATTTTGTATGGTGCTACTTCGGGCGAAGTTTATATTAACGGTATAGTTGGCGAACGTTTTTGTGTGCGTAATTCGGGAGCAAACGCAGTTGTTGAAGGAGCTGGCGACCACTGTTGCGAATATATGACAGGTGGTGTTACGGTAGTTCTCGGAGCAACAGGACGTAACTTTGCTGCCGGCATGAGTGGTGGCGTGGCATATGTGCTCGATGAAGTTGGAAATTTCGATTTCTTCTGCAATATGGAAATGGTTGAGCTGTCACTTATTGAAGATAGTCATGATAATCGTGAAGTAAAAACTCTCATCGAAAATCACTTGAAATATACCGGCAGTACATTAGCAAAAAGTATTCTGGATAATTGGAGCGATTATGCTGATAAATTCATTAAAGTTGTTCCTATCGAATACAAAAAAGTGATTCAGGAGCAAAAAATGGAGGAAATCAATAAGAAAATAGCCCAGGTAGAGAGAGATTATTAAAAGCCCACTAACCCCCAAAGGGGGAATAAAAAGTAGGAAAAAAAACAATAAAATTAGAAGTATATTAAAATTAATAGAACTAGCTTAAAAAGTCTCCCATTCGGGGAGATTTAGAGGGGCTTTTACATAATATGGGAAATCCAAAAGCATTTATAACAATACATCGTAAGGATGCCGGATACCGTCCGGTGCAGGACCGTATCCACGATTTTGGTGAGGTAGAACAAACATTAAATCGCGAAGACCGTAAATTACAAGCTTCGCGTTGTATGGATTGTGGTATTCCGTTTTGCCACTGGGGATGTCCGCTGGGCAATAAAATGCCGGAATGGCAAGACCTTTTGTACAAGGGTAAATGGAAAGAAGCTATTGATAATATGCACGAAACAAATAACTTCCCCGATTTTACGGGTCGTATTTGTCCCGCACCTTGCGAAAAAGCCTGTGTACTTGCATTACACGATGCGCCTGTTACCATTCGCGAAAACGAAGCCGCTATTTCGGAAGTAGGTTTTGAAGAAGGGCATATCAAGCCTCTTCCACCCAAAACGCGTACTGGTAAAACTGTTGCTGTTATTGGTTCGGGACCTGCAGGGTTGGCTGCAGCTCAGCAATTGAATCGCAAGGGACATACAGTTACAGTATTCGAAAAAGACAATAAACCCGGTGGATTGCTGCGTTATGGTATTCCTAATTTTAAGTTGAATAAAACGGTTATCGACCGTCGATTAGCTCAACTTGAGGCTGAAGGTGTGATTTTCCGTAATAATACTGAAGTGGGTAAAACCATTTCTGGAAAAGAAATTATGGAAAGTTTTGATGCTGTTTGTCTCACTATTGGCGCAGGGCAACCACGTAACATTACTCCAGAAGGTAGCGAATTGAAAGGCGTTCATTTTGCTTTGGAATTTCTTGGTCAACAAAACCAGCTTATTATGGGAGAAGAAGTGGCCGAAAGTTCTATTATCAATGCCAAAGGCAAACATGTGTTAGTGATTGGTGGGGGCGATACCGGTTCCGACTGTGTAGGAACTTCGAATCGTCAAGGGGCTGTCAAAGTAACACAAATCGAAATTTTACCTAAACCTCCGGTAGGTAAAAATCCGGATACTCCTTGGCCAAATTATCCGAATATCCTCAAAACTTCGAGTTCGCACGAAGAAGGTTGCGAACGTAAATGGAGCTTAAATACCTTAGCATTCAAAGGCTTGGATGGTAAATTAAAAGAGGTTATAGTTGAGGAAGTTGAGTGGACTAAAGATGCTTCGGGACGTTGGAATATGCAGCCGACGGGTAAAACCGAAATTATAAAAGCCGACTTGGTTTTTCTGGCACTTGGGTTTGTGCATCCTGTTCACGAAGGATTGGTAACCGAACTTGGTTTGTCGCTAGATGCGCGTGGCAATATTGCCACTAACAAAGCAAGTACAAGCAATGTAGCTAAAGTTTTCGCTGCCGGCGATGCTGCCATAGGAGCAAGTTTGGTTGTTCGCGCCATTGCGCAGGGACGTAAAGTGGCGGAAGATATTCATAAAACAATTTAATATCAGTCCCCTAAATTTTATAAATATGTGTGGAATAGTATGTGCATTTGATATAAAACAGTCGGCAGCAGAGTTAAGACCGCAAATTTT
>DYSC01000005.1:29680-41974 GCA_020726365.1 Porphyromonas sp. | reverse complement strand
AATATATTTGCAATCAATGAAATAAATATATTTGTGGCTTAGATACTATTTAAACTTAAAGCACTGTATATTTTGTGTTAAAAATGCATGTTTAACTACGAATTTTGACAAAAAACGAAAATTGCACGAATTAATGGATATTAAATTCGTGCAATTTGATAATTTGATGGAGAAATCTTTTTAAGATAAAATATATTGAGCTTATTATTTCAACATAATTTTCGAAGTCTGATTATCTACTTTCAACACGTAAACGCCTTTCGACAATTTTAAATCAACGCTTTGAGCTGGTTCATAAACTGCTGCTTTGCTACCTGTAAGTGTGTAAACTTCAATTTTAGAAGTTGGTAGTTCGGTAAATGTAAGGGTATTGTTTGATAGAGAATACTTTTTAGTTATTACTGTTTTTAATATATCAGTACTTATTGCAGTGCCACTAATAGTAACATTGTCAAAACGAATTGTACCAGTAGTAGCATAAGTAGATGAACTTTTAGCAGCTAAATAAGCTGAAGCTGTACCATCAAAGTCTGTTACATAACGAACAGCAAAACTTGAATTGTTGTTAACAGCAGCAATGCTGCTAAAATCATAAGTCCTTAAGTACCAGTTATCTCCACCGGCAGGTGTTGAATAATTAGTTGCATCTACCCAATCAGTTCCATTTGTAGAGTATTGTAATACAACTTTATTTGCAGATGTATTACTATGTCTTATATCAGCAGTGATTTGGATATTATTATATCCAGATGTGCTAACTGCTATTTGGATACCTGCAGTTTTAGCACCAACAGAAGCTGCAGGATAAGTGGCCGTATTCAAAGCATAAGTTCCAGAAGTTGTTCCTGTTGTTCCTCCAACTACAGCTGTATTGGGAGCTATACCAGCCGCATAAGTTGATGTAATACTTCCTATAAGGGTAATTGTACCTGATCCAATTGTTGCAGTATTGGTTTGAGATTCAAAAGTCCAATTTGCAATCGTCGTTTCTGAAAATAAAAACGATTGAGTTAATAGAATAAATAAAGCACTGATTAAAATAGTAGTCTTTCTCATAAATTTTTTTTTTAAAAATGTTGATAATTAAATATTTATTTGTCCACAAATATAGTGAAATAGAGATTATAAAATGATTTATATTGGGTAAAAATAGAATTGGATTAACAAAAATTACAGAAAGTAATTAATTTAAAATGAAAAGTATTACAATTAAGTTATCAAATTTCAATGTATAAGCCAGTTTTGAGTTATTCGTAATTCGAATAAAATTGATTACTTGTTTGAAATTCACTGCTTATCCCTTTCGGTCAAGTAAAATTTTGTAACTTTGCATCATGAAATGAGGCGGACTAATGGTTATATTTGTCCTAAATGCAAATGTAATAATAAGTACTGGTTGACTGAGCATAAGCTAATTCATTGTGCTGGTTGTGGTTATCAAGCTTCTGTTACAGGAGGAACAATTTTTCATGGGACAAGAAAACCATTATTACTTTGGTTTCATATTATGTGGTGGGTTGTGGCACAGAAGACAGGTGCAAGTGCCAATAACCTATAGGCTTATGCAACAGGCTGTTGACACTTCTCCGAAACCTTTTAAAGAACTAATAAAACAAGCTTGACCGAAAGGGATAAGCAGTTTAATTTATTTGAAAAGATTTCAAAAATAATAATACTTCATTGCTTGAACAAATAAATATATAAAAAGTTGACAAAAAATAACCTTGTTTCATTGAAATTTAACGTCAGTATTTTTTTTCGATTAAATTTTATTTCCAATGATTTAATAAAGGTAATATCTAATCTGTTTTTTGATAGTAGACATGAAAATAGGCCTGAAACAGAATTTCAGACCTAATTTTTATAAACTCATAACTCAAAATTCAGAATTCCAAATTATATCCCATCCTCCACATTCCATACAAAGGCACGAAGCCCCATAAGGTCGGAAGTGGCATCTAATGCTTTTAATTCCGCTATGAGCGGTTTTACTTTGGCATCGTCAATCACGGTTAGTATCGACGAATTTAGCGACGGCCATGCGTGTGTGCCATAATGTGGGTTGCCGGTTTTGCTTCCACGTCCCTGTACTTCATCCCAGCGCGTAAAGCCTTTAATATGAGCGTAATTCAATATTGTAAGTATCTGTTCGTAATAAGCCTGATCGAAGGCTATAAATACTGCTTTCATTGTGTAGTTAATTAGCCCCCTAACCCCCAAAAGGGGGAAAAGAGATGTGTTATAGATTTTTAAATAACTTTTCTAAACGAATTTTCGAATTCTCAAATTTTCAAATTGTTAATTCTTTCGAATGTTCCCGACGTATTTTTTTACGTGTATGTTTCACACCGTTTCCGGCAAAAATAGCGTAAATAGTTGGTACAATTACGAGCGTTAAAATTGTGGAAACAGTAAGACCTCCAATAACAGTAATAGCCATCGATTTCCACATTTCGGAACCCTGCGAATTACTAATTGCCATTGGCACCATACCCAAAATAGTAGTTAAAGTAGTCATTAATACCGGACGTAAACGCGATTTACCACCTGTAACTACAGCATGAATAATACCCATACCACGTTCACGGTTGAGGTTGATATAATCTACCATCACAATACCGTTTTTCACCACAATACCTACCAGCATAATCAGACCCACAAACGACATCATATTGAGCGTACCTCCCGTTAAAGCTAAAGCCAGAACTACACCTGATATTCCAAAAGGTACTGAGAACATAATTATAAACGGATAAGTGAGTGACTCGAATTGCGAAGCTATTACAATAAATACTAATAATACAATGATAAGCAATAAAGTAAACAAATCGCTAAACGATTCTTGCTGATCTTTGTATGTTCCGCCTACTTCGAGATTAATTTCCGAAGGTATTGTCATTTGGGCAATTTGTTCGTTGATAGCTCCAACTGCTTTGTCGATGGTTGTACCCGACACAGTGGAAGCTACTGTAATTAATCGCTGACGGTTTTTGCGTTCAATAGTTGGCGGCGAGAATTTTTCCACAACCCGACCTAAATCTTTCAAACGTACACCCTGACCTTGTTGATTGTAAATCAATATATTTTCGATGTCTTCAATCGACTGACGGTATTCTGGTCCGTAAACTACGCGAATGGAATACTCTTCACCATCTTCGCGGTAGAGAGAAGCGGTAAGTCCGTTAATTCTGTTACGCAAAAAGTTTGACGCTGTGCTAATATTTAACCCATTGATGGCTAATTTCTCACGGTCGAATTCTACCTGATATTCAGGAGTATAATCGCCACGACTAACTTTTACGTTTACCAATCCGGAAATTTTAGCAATACGTTCCGAAAGTTCCTTGGCAATTTTATCGGTTTGTTGAAAATCGTACCCATACACATCTACATCCAGCGTTGATTGTCCACCCATCATACTCATTCCACCACCGGCAATGATATTCGATTTTCGTACTTCCGGCATATTATCTAAATCAATACGTATGCTATCGCTAATTTCGAACATCGATCGCTCACGGTCTTGTAGTGGAATCATGAGCAGGTTCATCGAAATAATGTTGGATGCATTGTTTTGTAACGACCCCCAAACATTGGAGCTTGCAGCCTGACCAATGGAATAATTAATTATATCCATTTCGGGATATTTTTTTTGCCACAATGCTTTAATATCTTCTGCTGTCTTTTTTGTAATTTCCATGCGCGTTCCCACTGGTAATTCGATGGTTGCTTGCACGCGTCCATTATCTTGAGCAGGAATAAACTCTGTTCCGATAAAGCCAATAGGTATCATACTTAAAAAGAAAAAGATAGTTGCGAACAATACCATTTTTTTACGATTACGAACAGCCCAATTTACAAATTTCGCATAAGTATTGTCCAAATTATCTAACGTACGTTCAATAGGCAGATAGACCATTTCGAACATCTTACTACGTTTGGGGTTTAATTTTAATAGCTGCGAACTAAGCATTGGTGTTAGTGTAAGAGCTGAAACAGTTGAAACGGTCATAATGATAGTAACCATCCAGCCTAATTGCACAAACATAACACCAGCCATGCCTGTAATAAGCGTAAGTGGGAAAAATACGGCAATCAACGTTAGTGTTGAAGCAATTACCGATACGGCAACTTCGTTAGTACCATGCACAGCTGCACTTGTAGGTCGGCTGCCGCGCTCAATATGCGTGGTAATATTTTCGAGCACCACAATGGCATCGTCCACCACCATGCCGATGGCCACCGACAAGGCACTAAGCGAAATAATATTCAAACTCCCACCTGTTCCACCTAAGTAAATAAAAGCAGCAATAAGTGAAATTGGAATGGTAAGAATAATAATTACAGTTGCTCTCCAACGACCTAAAAATGCCAAAACTACCAATATTACAAATAAAAATGCATACAGAACAGTTTCGGTCAATCCGCTGATAGTTTCTTTAATACTATCCGAGGTGTCGATAATTACATTTAACTTCACATCGGAAGGTAAGTCTTTTTTAATTTCGGGTAATACTTTCAATATTTTTTCAGCAATTTGTACGGTATTCGAACCCGATTGTTTTTGAACCACTATGGTAGCACCTTGTTTTCCATTGGTATAACTTTCCTGCATACGTTCTTCAATGGCATCGTTCACAATTGCCACATCCGACATATATACAGTTTTGCCTCCGGCCGAACCAACAATAATTTTATTAAGTTCAGCAGCATCTTTAAATTCGCCATTCACGCGTAATGAATACGAATCGCTACCAATATCAACAGTTCCGGCTGGCGTATTTACGTTTTCCATGCGTATGCTTTGTGCAATACTTTCGATGGTAAGGTGATAAGCTTCCAATTTAAGTGGGTCAATAAATACCTGAATTTCACGTTTGGGAGCTCCGATAATCGATACCGACCCAACTCCGTCGATACGAGCCAATGGGTTGGCGACTTTATTATCGAGTATTTTATACAATGCTGGTAAACTTTCGTTGGCAGTAGCCGAAAGCATCATTACCGGAATCATATCGGTACTGAATTTAAAAATAATCGGTTCCTTAACACCTTCGGGTAAAAACGATTTTACCATGTTTAGCTTGTCGCGAACATCATTAGTGAGCGCTTCGATGTCATCGCCATAATTAAATTCTAACGTTATCATTGAGCGATTTTCGCGCGATACCGATTTTATATTTTTTAAATTCGATACCGTGTTCAACGAATTTTCGAGTGGACGGGTAACATTGGTTTCAATGTCGGCAGCACTTGCGCCATCGTAGGTGGTGATTACCATAATGGTATTCGTTTCGATATTAGGCAGCAAGTCGATTGGTAATTTGTTTAATGAAAAAAGTCCCAATACAACCACACCTACAAATACAAGTGTAGTCATAACCGGCTTTTTTACAGCACTTTCGTATAAACTCATGTTCTTTTAAATTAAAAATTAAAAATTAAAAATTGAAAAATTAGAAGATAAGAATTCACTAACAATTAATCACTAACAATTAACCATTATTTCACCACTTCCACCTCTACGCCGTCGTTTAGTTTCGATTGTCCCGAGACAACAACTGTTTCGCCATTTTCGAGCCCCGAAAGCAGTTCATATTCAGTACCTAAGCGTTGACCGAGTTCCACTTTTCGGTACGATACTTTGCCATCGGCATATACATACACAAATCGCTCAGCCGAACCGGACTGTTTGATAACAGCCATATCGGGTACTACCACGTGTTTTGCATTACCAAAGTTCATTTTTACGCGAGCAAACATTCCCGGACGTATTTTACCATTGTTGTTGCTAATTTTTACTTCTACGCCAAAAGTACGTGTGCGGTCGTCGATGGTAGGATAAATAAGTGTTACTTTTCCGTTAAAATCTTGATTTCCAAAAACTTCTACTTTTACATCAACAGGCATTCCTGTTTTTACGTTAGAATAAAACGATTCGGAAACATTAATTTTTATTTTTACAGGTGAAATTTGCATCACGGTCATAAGTGGCATTTGTCCGCTGTACATATCGCCTTCGTCGTAGTTACGTGCAGTTACAATACCCGAAATCGGGCTAAGCAAAAAAGTGTTTTCACTTAGATTTTTCAAATTAGTTTCGGCTACATCCAACTGTAATTTAGCATTGTCCAACTCCTGTTGCGACGCTCCACCTACTGCAAAAAGACCTGAAACACGTTTGTATGTGCGACGTAAATTTTCAATTTGCACCTCGGAATTTGAAAGGGTTACATTGTCCATTTGTGCTAACTTTTGTCCTTTCGATACACGTGCACCTACTTCAACAAAAATTTTGCGAATACGTCCAGGAGTAGCGGGTGCAATATTATTTTTTACTTCAGGCTCTACTGTTGCGGTAAACTCATTTTCCTGAGGTACATCGCGGGTTTCTACAATAGCTGTTATTACATTAGGTTTCAGCTCTTTAGTTTCGGTTTTTGTTTCTTGTTTTTTACCACAAGCCACCATTGCTATCGAAAGAATTAGAATTGGTAATAAATTTGTTTTCTTCATATTCATGTTTTTATAATGTTTTATTTTTTTTTAAATATCTGATAATCATTTAATTCATAATTCGTATCTATTGATTAATTGTTTTTCCTAATAATTTTTCAATATCTGCTTTGGCCGAAATAAAATCGAAGACAGATTGATTGTACGACAATCCGGCTTGTAACAAGTTAAGTTCCGAGTTCGATAAATCCAGAAATGTAGCTACGCCCTCTTCGTACATTTTACGCGAAATAGTTACTGCTTTTTCGGCTTGTAATAACCCTTTTTTGTTCGACTGAATTTTATCTATCGACTTTTTCATATTGTCGACATAAATATTTGCTTGTAATTCAAGGTTCTTCTTCAAATTTACTTTTTGCAGGTTCATTTCGTCCATTTGCAGTTTGAACTGTTTCGATTTGTAGTGCTTTGCACCCCCTTGAAAAATTGGAATTGAGAGACTTAACGATGCCGTTGAAGTTGGAAACCAAGGATATTTAGCAAAAGCTACCGAATCGTTGCCCATCGACATGTATTGATAGTTTACACTTCCAGCTAATGTAGGTAGGTAGCTCGATTTATGAACATCAATCGCTTTTTTCAATTGCTCAATCCTCAAATCGAACTGTTTCAAATCGGTATTCTGAACTAATTGAGTGGTGTCAACTTTGAGCATATCTTCATACAATTCCTTTTCATATTCACTCAGGTTTCCTTCGAGTTTTAGTTCAGTCGACAAATCAAGTCCCATAAGCGTTTTGAGTTGTAATTTGCTCATTTCCAAACCACTTTCGGCCGAAATAGTATTGGTAAGTGCATTTCGCAGTTGTACATCGGCACGAAGCCATTCAAATTCGGATACACTTCCCAATTTGAATTTGTCGGCAATAATGCGCGTACTTGCTTCAGTATTTTTGTAATTGCTTTCGAAAACGCTATACGAATCCTGCATCATTAAAATGGTATAATACGCTTTTGTAATTTGATTAATCAGATTTATTTCCGATGCGCGAGCCGTTTCGTTTGCCATTTGCAAGTCTACTTCATTCATTTTCAGTGTTGCCCAAAGTGTGGGTGAAATGATGGGTAATGAAGCCGAAAGTCCACCTACAAAAGTGTTGTCTTGTCCTACTTCAATACCATCAGGATTTGCCGGCATGCCCGGAAAAGAAAAGAACATACGTTGTTTTTTAAGTGCACGTTGATATGAGCCTGTCGCCGAGATATTCGGATACAAAGCAGCCATTTTTTCTTTGTTCGAATAGTCGATACGTTCTAACTGCTTGTCCGCTATTTTTATGGTCGGACTTTTATCCAACCCAATCTCAATAGCCTGTTTTAGGCTTATTTTAAGCGTGTCGTTTGCTTTGACTGTAGCTGTGAGTGCTACAAGGCAAAAAATTAAGAGTGTTTTTAAATTTTTCTTCATTATCATATCTGTTTAAATTTCAGTTCAATATTTTGCAAAGTTATTTGTATTTTATTTTTGAGTTAGAGTTAAATTCTATTAATGGTGCTTTTTTGCAGTTGAATGACACGTTTTTAACTTTATTTCTCCTCGTTATAATATTTTTCTTCCATGTATTTTAATCCTTTTTCATTCGCTATTAAGTGAATTATGAGGTCGATATAAAAATCCATCATGCGCTTTTTCGAATATTTCTTTTGATTTTCCTGCATCATTTCAAAAGTTGTTTTCATTTGTACGGAGTGAAAAAACGAAGTTAATTCAATATCCAAATTTTGTCGATAGTAGCCATCTTCGATGCCTTGTATCAAATTTTGTTCAAACCCTATTTGGATAGCTTCAATTTTCATAATTTCGTATTTTTCAAATATCTTAGGATAATACTTCTGAATGTCGAACCACAATTGATGGGGCTCACAGTCCGAATTTTTCTTTAATTCCTTGATAATAAAAATCAGCGAATCGATGGCATTTTTGTTTCGTAGATTCTTTTCGAATTTCTCAAAATGTTGTTGCTTATTTTCTTCAATTACAGCTCCTATTAAATCTTCTTTTTGTTGAAAATGCTTATAAAAAGTCTTTTTCGATATACGCAATTCGGAACAAACTTCATCAATCGATATGTTTCGCACACCCGATTGATGAAAAAGCTTCGATGCTGTATGGGTAATTTTTTGTTTTAAAGTATTCATTTTGTGTTTTCGAAATTATAGCTGCAAAATTACAGTATTTGAAACGAATGAATACTATAAGTGTTTAAAATAATATTGTTAAATAACTTAAATCGCAAATAAGTAATTGATTATCAGATTTATTTGTTTTTGTTAATGGAAACTTTGACACCTTTAAAGTTTCCGTGTGAAAGTTTTGATAATAAAAAACCTCCGATTTTCACCGGAGGTTGTAAAATTTTATATATTTTTTCTTTGACTTATAGTTTCTATCTTCTAACTTTGCTTGTATCCGTATCCGTATTCACTCTCTTTATCCACACCATTCAATATTAATCCCATACCATTCAGATTTCCTTTTTGATACACTTCGTTAATTAACTCGGTGGCTTCGCGCGGAGTGTAGTTCTGTCGGCAAACAAAAAGCACATTGTCCGATAGGCGATTAAGCAAGTAAGTGTCCGAAACAATTCCTAGCGGAGCCGAATCCAGAATGATATAATCGTATTTTTCGCGCAATTCCTCTATCATTTCATCGAGTCGATAACTCATTAATAGTTCGGTTGGATTTGGTGGAACAGGTCCTGAAAGAATAATATTCAGATTTTTATGTAAATCTGATTTTAGAGTAATATCGTCTGTTGTTAAACTTTCGTTTGACAAATAATGCGTGATACCGCTTTTTTCCGATACATTCAGATATTCACCCAATGCAGGTTTACGAATATCCAATCCAACTAAGAGTACTTTCTTATTTGTAAGTGCAAATGAAAGTGCTAAGTTGATTGCTGTAAACGATTTACCTTCACCGCTACCTGCCGATGTAATTAAAATTACATGCGAAGGTTTGTTTGATAGCATAAACAGAAGGTTAGTCCGAATAAGGCGGAACATTTCAGCAATAGCTGTCGTTTTAGCTTCGCCCACTACCACTTTTTCGTTCTCTTTAGCATTGCTTATGGAACCTACATAAGGTACTTTTGTTAAGCGTTGCAACTCTTTTTTGTCTTTTATTGTTTGGTCGAACAAATCGAGTATGTAAATAATGGCAATTGGTATTACCATTCCAATTATCAACGCAATAAGCAAAATTATCATTTTTTTAGGTCCAACCGGCTCGGGCACCAAGTAAGCTTTGTCAAGGGTTTTAGCCGACGGAATCGTACTTGCTAAAGCCAATGCATTTTCTTCACGTTTTTGGAGTAGGAAAATGTACAAGTCATTTTTTATTTCCTGTTGACGTTTTATATCAATGTACTCACGTTCCTGTGTTGGAATTTCTTTAATTTTGCCGGTAAACTGACTTTCTTTTTTCTTTAAATCGCGTTTCGAAATTTTTAATCCATCACTTACGCTCGCAATACTTGTAATTATACTTGAGCGCATAGTCGAAATTTGTTCTTCTAATTGTGTAACAAGCGGGTTCATTGAGTTTGATGTTCGGCTTATTTTCAAACGTTGAAGCAGTGCATCGTTGTAGTTTTTAATAAGTGACTGTAAAGCAGCATCTTGTAGACCTAAGTTTGCAGGTATGAGGCTATATTTATTTTCGTTTTCGTTTAAATGTTTATCGATATAATCGATCAAATTCAATTGTGTTTCGATGCGCGACAATTCTTTGTTGTATTCGCCCATAGTTCGCATAAAATAATCACCCTGCGAACTCAGGTCGGTCATATTGTTTTGCTTTTTGTAAGTTTCTACACTTATTTCTACATCCAAAAGCTCGTTTTTGAGAAGCTCCAATCGTTTTTCAACAAAATCTTTGGTATTCGAAGCAATAATATTTTTATCGAGTATAGCATCTAAATTATATAACTCTACTAGTTTATTAATAATTGCTTGCGCTTTAACTGGATTGCTGGAGACTAATGATATTTTTACAGCATTCGTTTTTTTGTTTATTGTATTGATTTGAATACTTTGACCGAAGTTATTGGTAATGGAGGCTAACGGATAATCAATAATTTTATAGGTGTTATTTTCTTTAAAATCAACTCCTGGAGTTAACTTTAAAGTTCCTGCAATGGTTTTAAAAGGTTTCGAAATATCATTAACCATCAATTTTTCTTTCAATTCCCCATATTGTAAATTAACCCGATAGCTTCGATCGGCTTTTTGAACTTTTAAAATCAAAACCTGTTGAGGTTTGCTATCCGAAATGTTGTATTTAGCTATAAGTTTTAGTGGTATTGAAGGGTAAACATCGGTATAGCGTAGTTTGTTTTTCACGTAATACTCTGTCGATATATCAAGGTCGCGAATTGCTTCACTTAATATTGTCTTAGAACCTAAAATTCGCATTTCATCTTCCACATCTTTTTTTACTCCCTCCAATCCGAAGCTTTCAACTATGGCCATTTCTGAAAATAACTCACGGTTGTTATCTTCGCGTACCAATATAGTTGATTCAACAGTGAAAGTGGTATTAGTGCTTAAAATATAGAGAACAGCTATTACTAACGTGACGAAAGTGGAAGCAACGAACCAACGCCATTTTTTCAGGTATTTAATCGCCATTTCTTTTAAGTTGATAATCTCAATATTTTGTGTCGGAGTAATCATAATTAATTTTTTTTAACGAATAAAATTGGAATTATTTTTTAATAAACAAAACAATAGACGAAACCAAAGTGGTAGCAATACTGATAATTGTGAGTTGTCCGAGTGAATTTGGCGAGTTTAGTGGGCGCATTCTATTGGGTTCTACATAGATAACATCGTTTTGTTTCAAAAAATAATATTCCGAGTTGAAAATTTCGGGGTTGGTAAGGTCAAGCCGGGCAAATTCTATTTTACCGTTTAATTCGCGCGTTACCAAAACATTTCTTTTTTTTCCGTATATGGTAATATCACCAGCCATACTCAATGCTTCGAGAATTGTAATACGGTCATTTTGAGTTGAGTATTTACCCGGACGGTTAACTTCGCCTAATACCGATATTTGAAAGTTTTCTAAACGAACAGTAATTGTTGGATTTTTAAGATAGGGCTTGAGTTTCTCGTCTATTAAACTAGTAATTTGTGCTTTTGTAAGCCCGTTAACACGAATTTTTCCAACAAGTGGAAATGTTATGTCCCCATTTGAATCAACTAAATAGGAGCGTATAGAAGGTCCTTGCTCGGACTGCATTAAGCGTAATGATGGGTCTTGCTCGGACTTCATTATAAACTGTGGAACGTCTTGCTGATAATTAAATGGTCGAATTGATTCTCTGTCAGCACCATCTACCATAATTATTAGTTGATCGCCGGTTCCAATAATTAATTCTTTGCTTTTGTTTAAGTCTTTGGCAATATATTTCTCGTTTATATCAATATTACGAACGTAAACAAGATCTTTCTGTGATAGACAACTGCTTAAAATAAAGACAATTAAAAATAATCCCCAATTACGTATCATATACTAAATAATTTAAAATCTGAGTTTGGTTATACAATGAAAACAAAAATTCATCGTTTCATTATTCGAGTCACAAAGATAGACAGAATTTGCTGAAATAACAAGCACGTTTTTTAACAATGTGCCTGAAATTACTTTATCAGAGTTACAACGTTCAAAAAATACATTTATTGTGCGATTTTTTTAAATAATCTGTTTGTTTTAAACAAAATTTAGCTACATACTGTTTCATTTTACAAAAACAAAAACAAAAACAA
>DYSC01000005.1:20499-29580 GCA_020726365.1 Porphyromonas sp. | reverse complement strand
TATTTATGGAAACAAAATCGTATTTAAACGAACATAAAACGCGCATTCTCGAAGAACTTTTTTCGTTGATACGCATTCCAAGTGTGAGTGCGCATGCCCACCGTCAGCCCGAAATTATGCAATGTGCTAACCGTTGGGAAGAGCTGCTTTTGGCTGCAGGGGTTGATAAAGTCGATATTCTTCCTACTGCCGGAAATCCTGTAGTTTATGCCGAAAAGTTAGTGGATAGCTCATTTCCTACACTTTTAATATATGGTCATTACGATGTGATGCCTGCCGAACCACTCGATTTGTGGGTTAGTCCGCCGTTTGAGCCCGAAGTGCGCGATGGACATATTTTTGCGCGTGGTGCCGACGACGACAAAGGTCAATCGTTTATGCATGCCAAGGCTTTCGAATATATACTTAATTCGGGTGAATTGCGCTGCAATGTAAAATTTCTGATTGAAGGAGAAGAGGAGATTGGCTCGCCAAGTTTGGAGGTTTTTTGTGTCGAAAACAAAGAATTGCTTGCTTGTGATATAATATTGGTATCGGACACGAGCATGCTTGCTGCCGATATGCCGAGTATTACAACAGGACTTCGTGGCCTTGCCTATTGGCAAATTGAAGTTACGGGTGCTTCGCGCGATTTGCATTCGGGCATTTTTGGTGGCGCAGTAGCAAATCCAATCAACGAATTATCGAAAATACTTGCCTCGCTTACCGATGCCGATGGACGGGTTACGATACCACATTTTTACGATAAAGTGCAGGAAATTTCTGCTCTTGAAAAGGAATTAATAGCGCAAATTCCGTTCGACGAAGGGGCTTACAAGTCAAATTTGAATGTTAATAAACTATTTGGTGAAAAGGGCTTTAGCACCATTGAACGAACCGGAGTTCGACCAACGTTAGATATTTGCGGTATTTGGGGTGGCTATACCGGCGAGGGTTCTAAAACAGTTTTGCCTTCGAAAGCTTATGCCAAATTATCAGCCCGATTAGTGCCCAATCAGCTAAGTCATGAAATTGCCGATTTGGTGGCCGATCATATCAAAAGCATTGCACCCGAACATGTAAAAGTAGATATTCAATTCTTGCACGGCGCCGAAAGTTATGTGTGCCCAATTGATTCAGCAGCTTACAAAGCAGCCGAAAAGGCGTACACCAAAACATTTGGAATTAGACCGCTTCCGGTACGCAGGGGTGGGAGTATCGGTGTAATTCCGATTTTCGAAAAAACATTGCAGGTAAAACCAATCCTTATGGGCTTTGGTTTGGAATCGGATGCAATACATTCACCTAACGAAAATTTTCCGGTCGACATGTTTTTCAAAGGTATTGAAACAATAGTCGAATTTTATCGTAATATTTAAATCTTATTTTACTGATTTTTAGATATATAATATGGTAAACTGATTTATTGAAACATCACTACTTAAAAATAATGTTAAATTATTTTGTAATTCCATTGTAATGTTGTAAATTTATGGCACGAAAAAACATACTTTTTATTATTAATATTCTAATACTTTTTGACATGACTAAAACGATAACATTCAACGAACTACGTAAAGTAAAAGATTTGCTTCCAAGTGGAAGTATGACCAAGATCGCCGACGAACTTGGTCTGGAAAAAGAAACAGTACGTAATTATTTCGGAGGTCACAATTTTAAAGACGGTAAAAGTTGCGGTATGCACATTGAACCGGGACCTGATGGTGGATTAGTAATGTTGGACGACACTCAGATTTTGGATATTGCTCTTCGAATTTTAGAAGAACATAAAAATTAAGTCGAATCTGATTAAAAAAAATTAAAAGCAGTGATGAATTTTTTATCACTGCTTTTTTTATGTTAAACAAATAAAAATTATAAAAATATTATGGAAAAATCTGCCGAATGTCTATATTGCCAACGAAATGAATCCTCAAAAAACGTATCTGACTGAAGCGGAATATGCTGAAATCATTCAGGAGATTGTAGATAACTTCTAATTCATAATTCATAATTTCTCAAATGGTATTACCAGAAAAGTTTATAGAACGAACGCGTCAACTATTGAACGATGAATATCCGGCGTTCGAAATGGCTCTCGATACCGTTTCGCCAACAAGTATCCGGTTAAATAATAAAACTGATTATCGGCCTGTGGGAGAAAAGGTTAGTTGGTGCGAGTCGGGTTGCTACCTCGATGAACGACCACTTTTCACAGCCGACCCGCTGCTGCATGGCGGCGCATACTATGTACAGGAAGCAAGTTCCATGTTTTTGTATCAGGCTGTTATGCAATGTTTTGCAGAAGCTGAGCGTGTACTCGATTTGTGTGCCGCACCGGGAGGTAAATCAACTTTGCTTTCACAATACCTTCCCGAATCAAGTCTGCTTGTTAGCAATGAAATAGTTCGTCAGCGAGCACAAATTTTGGCCGAAAATTTGACAAAATGGGGCAATCCGAATGTAGTTGTAACTAATAATGCAGCTGCTGATTTTGCACAGTTGGAACATTATTTCGATGCTGTTGTGATTGACGCTCCCTGCTCCGGCGAAGGTATGTTTCGCAAAGACCCGAATGCTGTAAACGAATGGTCGGTGGAGAATGTGATGAATTGCGTAAGCCGACAACGTGATATTTTGAACGATGTGTGGGATGCCCTGAAGCAGGGTGGAGTTTTGGTTTACAGCACCTGCACCTACAACAGAGAGGAGAATGAAGAGAATGTATCGTGGATTTGTAACGAACTTGGTGCTGAACGCATCAAACTTACTATTGAAAATAATGCAATTGTCGAAACCGATGGTGGTTATCGCTTTTATCCACATAAGGTGCGGGGCGAAGGTTTTTTTATTTCGGTAATGCGAAAACATGACGGAAATTTACGTACACCAAAATTTAAAATTCAACCCGATAAAAACACGAAAAAAATCGAAAGTGGTTCATTGCCGATTCAATTGATTCAACCGGATAATTATACGTTTTATAACGTTGAGAATAAAATAATTGCATTTAATAATTTACAAATTAATGAATTGTTTTTCATTAGATCCAAATTCAATTGTTTAATAGCAGGAATTGAATTATTTGAAGTAAAAGGAAAAGATTTTATACCTTTGCATCAGCTTGCTTTGTCGAAATTATTGGATTTATCAACATGTACGAGTGTTGAAGTAGATTACGAAACGGCAATTGCTTATTTAAAACGGGAAGCAATCAGTTTGCCAGAAGCAAAAACCGGCAATTTATTGATAACATTTAAAGGCTTAGCACTAGGTTGGGTTAAAAACATTGGCAATCGATGCAACAACTTGTATCCGCAACATTGGCGGATACGTATGAACTTATAATTTTTTAGCGATGAAACTTGCTTTTTTGGGTACAGGAACTTCTACGGGAATTCCGCAAATTGCTTGTAAATGTGCAGTTTGCAATTCTACTGACCTACGCGATAAACGACTACGGGCTTCGGTGTGGATTGAGTATGAAGAACAAAATATATTGATTGATTGTGGACCCGATTTTCGGCAACAAATGCTCACGAATAAAATTGAAGCACTCTCAACAATTTTACTCACACACGAACATTACGATCATATTGGTGGGCTCGACGATGTACGTCCGTTCGGAAATGTATCGATTTATGCGCTGGAGCGAGTAAATAAACACATCAGAGTTGCCATGCCCTATTGCTTTCGCGAACATCTTTATCCGGGCGTGCCAAAAATTACACTCAATAATATTGATGAAAATCCGTTTAATATTGGTGGTTTAACAATACAACCAATTAATATATTGCATGCTGAGTTGCCAATTTTGGGTTTTAGAATTGGAAAAATGGCTTATCTTACTGATGTGAAAACATTGCCTGATGACGCTTTTGAACATCTGCATGACTTGGACGTTTTAGTATTGAATGCATTGCGTGTAAAAACACACATTTCGCATCTGACATTGGATGAAGCTGTGGAATTGGCTCTTAAAATTGGTGCACGTAAAACGTATTTTACACATTTTAGTCATGATGCAGGCAAACATGCCGATGTGGAAAGTACTTTGCCCGACAACATTTTTTTATCTTACGATAATCTTCAAATTGAATTTTAAAAGTATGACAAAGTTTATTTTTGCTCCGCTGATACTGTTTGCTGTTTTGTTAAGTTCTTGTACGTCAATGTTGTATACAAGTATTGATGTGTTGCGTCCTGCCAAAGTAACTTTTGATAAAGATGCAAGCAATTTGTTGATTCTTAATAATTCTGTTTCGCAACCCGAAAGTTATGGGCACACAGTTGAATTGAGTGGTGATAAGAAAAAAAATGTATCGGTAAATACCGATAGTTTGGCAATATTTTGCTTGAGTGTACTCAACGAAGAGTTTCAAAAAAATGAATTTTTCCAGGTAACGCAACTTAATCTTTCGTCGGTTAATGTGGGTAACAGTTTTTTAAGTGCTAAAATGCCATTGATGGACACTTTAAAATTCATGTCGCAATTGTATAATGCCGATGTGGTTTTGTCGCTCGATAAAATAAAGGTAAACGACCGATTGGCCGATTATTACGATAATGAAGGTAACTATTTTTACGCGCTACTCGAAGCCAATTACGAAACTACATGGAGCGTTTCATATCCAAAACTAAACAAATCGCAATCGTATACTTTTAAAGATACCATTTATTGGGACGCCGAATCGTATCAGCGAAAAAATGCATTGGATGCGTTGCCAAACAGATATAATGCGCTGATAGATGGCGCTTTATATGTTGGACAGAATATGATGAAGAAACTTGTGCCGTGGTGGGATAAAGAAGATCGTTATTTTTTTAATATAAACAATAAGGTTGTGAAACAGGGATTGGACTCAGTGTATGTTAAAAATTGGAATGCTGCTATCGAAAATTGGAAAAATGGATTAGCAAAATCGAATATTCCAACGCAGGCTAAAATGCTGCATAATATGGCTGTAGCTTACGAGATTAGCGGCGATATGCCCAAAGCAATCGAAACTATAAAAAAATCATTGGCTGTTTACGAAACGGCTTCCGTGATGGATTACAATCATTATTTAACAATTTACCAATACGGCGAATCGCTCGAAAAACGAAAAAAGGAAGTTGAAAATATCAACCTGCAGTTGGGCGTGAAATAGGAATTTTCAAATTTTGTAGCGTTCCGAGATTTGACTACTAAGCGTCGCATATAATTTATTTAAATCCTCATTTTCAATCATTTCTATGTGCTTCTGAATCGTTTTTGTGTCGTTTCGACGGGCAGGACCGGTTTGTGCATCGTGTGGTCGAACAGATTGTATTTTTGCAGCGGTTTCGAGAATGAGTGGCTGTAAAATTTCAAAAGGTATAGATTGTTTTTCAAGAATATCTGATGCTAACGTGTAAAAATAATTAGTGAAATTGCAGGCAAAAACAGCTGCAATGTGCAACCGTATTCGTTTATCGGAATCAGCAATAAACGGCTTTTGAGTCAGGTTTTTAGCTAAACCAAACAGTGTTTCTGTAACTGCTTCGTTATTTCCTTCTACAAAAATTGGTACGTTGCTAAAATCTACTTCCTGTTCTTTCGTGAATGTTTGTAGCGGATAAAATACACCATAATTTTCGAATTTTTTTTCGAAAATATTGATATTAATGCTTCCGGCTGTGTGAGCGTGTATGCCCGAACTGATAGTTACTTGTTGAATTACACTTTCGAGTGCATTATCCGAAAGTGCATAAATATATATGTCGGCATTTTTTAAAAGTGATGGCAAGGTGCAAAAGTCGGTATCGAGTTGCAGGGCAAGTGCTTGAGCCGAAAGCTGTGTGCGGCTGTAAACCTGAGCAATATCATGTCCGTTTTCTTTGAAAGCCCACGCCAAATGTGTGGCTACATTTCCGGCACCGAGAACTACAATTTTCATTTAAGTTGGATGGGTTATTTTTTTGCTTTGCGATTGCTGATTAAAATAATTGAACCTGCAACTATCAGTAAAACAGGCCATATAAAATCAGAAATATGCTCTGTTAAACGAATAATATCCGAGAGTCGGAAAAATGCTGCAACTATTATCAATACCAAGCCCGGAGTTTTGTTTTTGTGTGTGAGTAGGAAAATAATCCCGAGAATAAGCGGGTAATTTTTAAAATTGAAAATCAAATCGGAGATTTCGGCAGGAAGAAAATTTAGTTGACGAATAAGAAACAAAACTCCAAAAGTTAAGAGTGAAATACCCCATGCTAACCGACTGTCTTTTTGCATAAATATTGGTTTTTTAGTTTGTTGTTGAAATTACAGTATCAGAACGCAAAAGTATTAAAAAGTTTTTGAAATTTTGTAGTAATCTGAGTTTTTTAAAAATAACTCATTTATTCATAGTATCTTTGTATCATGAATTTCAAATGTGTTTTTTTTGCTATTTATTTCAAATTCAATCAGCATAATGTCTCTAAAACATCCAACCAAATCGCTTACACCTGCCGATAAATTAATATTGCTGGTTTCGAAACTCAGGGCAACAGCCCGCGATATGGCCGAAATTGATGCGTACTTGGAGCAAATTACCGATTGGAATGCCTTTGCTGTTCAGGTGGTTAAGCGCGGTGTTTCCGGTTTTATTGTTAAAAAAATGTCCTTGCTGAAAAATAATAATCATATCCCGCACGATACTTTTTTACAGATTAAACAAGCCTATTTGCAAACTGTGCATCGTAGTGTGTTGCTTTTTGGTCATTTTTCGAAAGTGGTAAACGCATTGCAGCGTGCTGAAATAGAGGTAATAGCTCTGAAAGGTGTTTATTTGTCGGATCATTTGTATACCGAAATTGGTTTACGACAGTTTAGCGATATCGATTTACTTATCCGTCCCGATAAAACGCTGCAGGCAGTCGAAATTTTACAATCATTGGGCTATAAATACAAAGAAGCTGTTCCGGTAAGCGAATTTATTCGTCAAAAGTCCGATTATGTGCACTTGCCGCCTATGATTCTCAATGGAGCGTCGATAGAATTGCATGTAAAATTGCATCGCGGTGGTGAAAAATACAATGTGAATATCGACCGCGTTTTTGCCACAAAAATACAAGCTTCGATTAATGGAAACGAAGTGTATGCTCTCGACACTATGCATCAACTTATTCATATTGCGGTACATGCGCACAAGCATTTCGAAGAAGGAAATGTTAACTTTTCGTCGTTTATGGACTTGGCAAATTTAGTGGACACAATGCCCGATGATTTTTATTCAAAATCTTTCGAAAGATTATGCGAAGTTTACGGTGTTACCGAAATCGTGTTTCGCTATTTGTTGCTCGTACACGAATTTTTCCAATTGGATAAAATGCCGGAAGCTATTTTGGATAAATATTCAAAATGTATTACCGTAAAGCATAAAAATAAATTTATTATGTATTTGCAGGGTTATAAATATACCGAGTCCGCAAAAACTGCCATTCCGGGACATATCAATAATTTACGATTACTTTCGGGTAGCAAGGAGAAAGCAAAATATTTATTCGATTTATTTTTTCCACCCAAAAGTTTTATGGTCGATAAATACAATATTCGAAACGAAAAGCTGTATTTGTTTTATTACCCTTATCGCTATTTAACTATTTTCAGCGGACTTTGGCATATTATTTCTAAAAAATTGAAAACCACTTCCTGAATTTTTTATTATAAACTATTCATTGTAAATTATTTACTATTAATTATGACAGTTCTCTACGAAGATAACCACCTGATAGCCGTCAGCAAAACCTGCTCCGAAATAGTTCAAGGCGACAAAACAGGCGATGAACCACTTTCGGAAACTATTAAAAAATACCTGAAAGAAAAATACAACAAGCTAGGCGAAGTATTTCTGGGGGTAACGCATAGGCTCGACCGCCCTGTGAGCGGCGTGGTACTTTTTGCTAAAACAACTAAAGCCCTAATTCGTCTGAATGAAATGTTTAAGAATCAGGAGATTAAAAAAACATATTGGGCAATTGTAAAAAACAAACCCGAAGAAATTGAAGGACGTTTAGAGCATTTTTTGCTACGCAACGAAAAGCAAAATAAATCCACAGCACACACCAAAATGGTTTCTGGTGCCAAAAAAGCAGCCCTGACTTATAAACTTATAGCAGGCTCCGATTCGTATTTTCTACTTGAAGTGCATCTCGAAACAGGCCGTCATCATCAAATCAGGTGTCAGTTAGCCAAAATGGGCTGCCCCATCAAAGGCGATTTAAAATACGGTTTTCCACGCTCAAATCCCAATGGCGGAATCAGTTTGCATGCCCGAAATGTGGCGTTTATTCATCCGGTTTCGAAAGAAAAAATGGATATTACGGCTCCTGTGCCCGATGATGATGCTATGTGGAAAGTGTTTTCGAACCTTGTTTAATTCAAAATCAAGTTTTTGTTGAGTCAAAATTCAATGTCATTTTATCATTTTGAAGTGCTAAAAGTTTTTCGTATTTGCCACATTTTTAGTACTTTTGTACGAACTTTTTAAAATTATGCTTTATGGTACAAAACTTCAATAAATCGGCCATGCAAAATGGTTTAATTGCTGGTGCTCTCATTGCTCTTAAATTCTTATTTACAACCATAAAAATTCCCTTACTTTCCTCCATAACTATCTTTATTTCAATTGGTATAGTTGTATTTTTATTTTATGCTGCCAAACGTTTCCGTGTGGCTGAAAACGGAGATGCTTTTTCGCTCGGCGAAGCATTTAGTTATGTATTTCGTGTTTATTTTTACGGAGCAGTAATTGGTTCGCTGGTGGTACTCATTTACACCATGATTAATGTCGACTTTTTGGCAATTTTGCTCAACGATACGTTGATGATTTATGAAAAAATGAATATTCCAATCGATGATACTACCTACGACTTGTTGAATACAATTTTTAAACCAGCTCCTTATGCATTATTTAATTTATTTAGTAGTGCTATAGTTGCGGCTTTTTGGGGATTAATTTTAGGATTATTTTTGAAAAAAGAAAAAAGTATTTTTGAAGAATAAAAACGGGTAAAACCGAATAAAAACGGGTAACACCGGTAGGGGTTTCACGTTTTTATTAAGATAATCGTGTTACCCCTTCGGTGAAACGCGAA
>DYSC01000005.1:14394-20399 GCA_020726365.1 Porphyromonas sp. | reverse complement strand
GAAACAAGAAATAATAACTAAAATATGGATATTTCAATAATTGTTCCTTTATATAACGAAGAAGAATCGCTCGTAAAATTGTACGAATGGATTGAAAAGGTGATGACAGCCAACAAATTCACCTACGAAGTGATTTTTGTAAACGATGGAAGTACCGACCATTCGTGGGAAGTAATAGAGGAATTGAAGCAAAAATCGTCGTCGGTTCGTGGCATAAAGTTCCGAAATAATTATGGCAAATCACCTGCTTTGTATTGCGGTTTCAGTGCGGCTCATGGTGATGTGGTGATAACGATGGATGCTGATTTGCAGGATAGCCCCGACGAAATTCCGGAGCTTTTCCGCATGATAAAAGAGGATGGTTTCGACCTTGTATCGGGCTGGAAGAAAAAGCGTTACGACTCAAAACTTACCAAAAATATACCTTCAAAAATATACAATGCTACCGCCCGCAAGGTAACCGGATTAAAATTGCACGATATGAATTGCGGACTGAAAGCGTATCGAAATGCCGTTGTAAAAAATATTGAAGTGTATGGCGAAATGCATCGTTATATTCCATATTTGGCGAAAATTGCCGGTTTTAAAAAAATTGGTGAAAAGGTAGTTGTTCACCGTAAACGCGAGTTTGGCGAAACAAAATTTGGATTGAGCCGTTTTGTAAATGGCTATCTCGATTTGATAAGTCTTTGGTTTTTATCGCGTTTTGGAAAAAAACCCATGCACTTTTTTGGTACTATTGGCAGCTTGATGTTTGTGTTCGGATTTTTTGCAACTGTGGCTGTTGGTGTTTACAAATTGGTAGCTATTTTGAATCATATGCGTGCACCTTTAATTACCGAAACGCCTTATTTTTATTTATCGCTTTTAGCAATGGTGTTAGGTACACAGCTGTTTCTGACCGGATTTTTAGGAGAATTAATAGCCCGCAACTCTTCTGAGCGAAATAATTATCTGATAGAGAAAGAAATATAAGAGCCTTTGAGGGCTGAACAATCGTATGAAAGAAATTTTACTCGTAGGTTTAGGTGGATTTGCAGGAAGTGTTTTACGCTTTTTTGTCTCGAAGTTGAATCTGTCGTGGCAAGTGCTGGCTATACCTATGGGAACATTAACAGTTAATATTGTCGGAAGTTTAATCATAGGATTTTTGGCAGGTATTAGCGCTAAAAGTGATTTGATAAGTGGAGATTTGCGCTTACTACTCATGGTCGGTTTTTGTGGTGGATTTACCACTTTTTCGAGTTTTACCAACGAAAATTTAATGCTCATGCAAAACGGACAATTTCTAACCGTTCTTTTATATACTGCTCTAAGCATTTTACTCGGATTTTTAGCTGTTTATTTGGGTTACATTTTGTCTAATTCACTTTAAAATACATCCGAATCCTATGGAATACAGTGTTTTAAAATTTCATATTAGTAATACCTATAAGTTTGGCTACGATTTATTGTACGAGCATATTGTAAAGTCGGCTAAAGATTTTGGTATTGTTGGTGCTACCGTTTATCGTGGCATTATGGGGTTTGGTAAAAGTAGTACGCATATCAGTACCTCAAAATTATGGGAATTAACCGAAAAACTTCCGGTGGTTGTTGAATTGATTGAACAAACAGAAATTTTACTGCAATTTTATAAAATCATCGAAAGTCAAATATATGAAACTCCTAAAGGTTGTATGATTACTATTCAACCTGTCGAAATATTACTTCACAAAGCAAGTGCTAAATAAAAGTAACTACCAATGATAGAAATTATTCAACTAACAATTCCGGCACTTTTAGTCCTCATAACAGCTTACGTTTTATTGGACAAAATGCTGAAAAACGACGATAAACGACGTAATTTTGAATTGCAACTGAAAAATAATCAAGTTACAACTCCTTTACGGCTAAGGGCTTACGAACGTTTAGCATTGGTGCTGGAACGTACTAAACCTACTAACATTGTCCTTGCAACTTTGAAGCCGGCGATGAATTGTTTCGAATTGCAGTCGCAGTTATTAGCATCCATCAGGGAAGAGTTCGGACATAATGCATCGCAACAAATATATGTGAGTAACGAGTTGTGGTCGGCAATTCGTGCAACGCAAGAAAATTTAATTCAATTAGTAAATCTTTGTGCTACTCAATGTGCAGTTGATGCTATTGCTGCTGAATTGGCAGAAAAAATTATTCAACTCTATGCTCAAAGCGATAATTCGCATGGTGAGGTTGCTATTGACATGTTGAAAAAAGAAGTGAGAGAATTGTTTTGATGTGATAATGTGATGATGTGATGATTTGATGAAAATAAATTGAGGTTAAGACATTATAAATGGTAAACGATAAATTTTTAATTTTGTTGGTTCTTCTGTTTACGGTTTTACTTGCCGGCTGCAGTACTTTGGACGAATGCCGTGAAGATAAAACTGTAAACATGACAATTGGATTTTACAATAAAACCGATTTAACGGATGCTATCTTAACATTAGATAGCGTGTCAGTAAATGGTATAGGAAAAGATTCTGTTTTATACAACAATTCTAAATCGGTAAATTCGTTGAAATTACCATTAAATGCAGCCCTTCAACAGTCTGATTTCGTTGTGTGTTTTAATAATACAATAGATACATTATCAGTTTTTTATACGAACAACAATGCCTATTTTATTTCGTTTGAGTGTGGTTGTATTGCCGCACAAACAATCGACGAAGTTATTAGCACAAACCATTTTATCGACTCAATTCGAATTGTACAACGCGAAGTTATTAATGTAGATGCAGAACATATTAAAATATTTCATAATTAGTTTGTTCTGTTTTTCAAGCATTTATACAGCAAATGCGCAGGTTAACAAACAAAAAACAGATACGGTAATCAAAGCTGCATTTCGGGGTTTACGCCTCGATATTGATGTTGTGCCCATTGCTTCCGGTTTTATTTACAAAGGAGAGCGTTTTGGGTACGAAGCGGGAGTTTATGCCGATTTAAAACATAAATATTTTCCTGCGGTCGAAATTGGTTTTGCGGGTGCAGACAAAACGTCGAAAGATGGAATGAATTTCAAAACTTCGGGAATTTATAGCAGAGTAGGAGTGGACTTTAATTTAATAAAACCAAAAAAAGATCAACTACCAACGAACAATATGTTTTTTGCAGGTGCACGACTTGGTTTTTCGCCTTTTTCGTACAATTATAAAAATGTGATAGTAGAAAATGAGTATTGGGGTAGTGCAATTACGCAAAATATTGAGGGTGTTAACACAACAAAAGTGTGGTTCGAAGTCGTGGCAGGAATACGTGTAGAAGTATTGAAAAATATCTATATGGGTTGGACAGTGCGTAATAAAAAACTTTTTGGCAAAGATATTCCAGGCGAATTATCGCCTTGGTATATTCCAGGTTTTGGAGTAAAAGGCGAAGGAAGTAGCTGGGGAGTAAATTACGCTATCGGGTATCGTTTTTAGGTGAAACCAAACTTTAAAGACAGTATAAATCTTTAAAGTTTTATAAATTAAAAAAACAAACAACCAAATAATAAAATTTTTTATGAATTCAATCGAAGTATTAAATCGTGCAGCCGACAATATCCGCATTTTGGTGGCATCGGCAGTCGAAAAAGCAAAATCAGGACATCCCGGTGGTGCTATGGGTGGTACTGATTTTATCAATGTACTTTACTCCGAATTTTTGGAATACGATCCAAAAAATCCGAAATGGGAAGGTCGCGACCGTATGTTCCTTGATCCGGGACACATGTCGCCTATGCTTTACTCGGTATTGGCTTGTACAGGTAAATATACAATGGAAGAGTTGGCACAGTTTCGTCAGTGGGGCAGTCCAACTCCCGGACATCCCGAAGTAGATATTATGCGTGGTGTTGAAAATACCTCTGGTCCTCTGGGGCAAGGTCATACCTATGCCGTAGGTGCTGCCATTGCTGCTAAATTCCTGAAAGCACGTTTTGGAGAAGTAATGAATCAGACAATTTATACCCTTATTTCGGATGGTGGTGTGCAGGAAGAAATTTCGCAGGGAGCTGGTCGTTTGGCTGGGCACCTTGGTTTGAATAATCTGATTATGTTCTACGACTCAAACGACATTCAGCTTTCTACTGAAACAAAAGATGTTACTACCGAAAATACAGCTCAAAAATATCTTGCTTGGGGTTGGAAAGTAATTGAAATAAACGGTAATAATGCAGAACAAATACGCGCAGCTCTAACAGAAGCAAAAGCCGAAAATGCTAAACCGACCCTGATTATTGGTAAAACCATTATGGGTAAAGGTGCTCGCAAAGCCGATGGTTCGAGTTTCGAAAACCAATGTGCAACTCACGGTATGCCGTTGAGCGAATGTGGTGCTTCGTATGCCGAATCTATCAAAGTATTGGGAGGAGACCCTGAAAATGCATTTGTACTTTTCGAAGAAACAAAAGCACTTTATGCGAAACGTGCTACTGAATTAGAACAAATTGTTGCTGCAAAATATGCTGCAAAAGCTGAATGGGCTGCTGCAAATCCTGCTTTGGCTAAGAAATTAGACTTCTTCTTCTCCGGCAAAACCAATGTAAATTGGGATGCCATAGTTCAAAAATCGGGTCAGGCAACACGCGCTGCTTCGGCAACTGTTTTGGCAACTTTAGCAAAAGAAGTTGAAAATATGGTGGTTTCGAGTGCCGACTTATCGAACTCCGACAAAACCGACGGCTTCCTTAAAAATACAAAAGCATTTACAAAAGACGATTTCTCTGGCGCATTCCTTCAAGCTGGTGTAGCCGAATTAACTATGGCTTGTGTTAGTATTGGTATGAGTTTGCATGGTGGTGTAATTCCTGCTTGTGCTACTTTCTTTGTTTTTTCCGATTACATGAAACCTGCCATTCGTATGGCTGCTTTGATGGAGCAACCTGTGAAATTTATTTGGACTCACGATGCATTCCGCGTTGGCGAAGATGGACCAACTCACGAGCCGGTTGAACAAGAAGCTCAAATTCGCTTGATGGAAAAACTTAAAAACCACAAAGGACACAATTCGATGTTGGTGCTTCGTCCGGCTGATGTGGAAGAATGTACAGTTAACTGGCGTATGGCAATTGAAAACACCTCAACACCAACTGCATTGATTCTTTCACGCCAGAATATTGTAGATCTTCCTTCGGCTAATGGTCGTAAAGTGGATGCTGTTCAAGCCGAAAAAGGTGGTTATATTGTTGAATGCGATAGTAATCCGGATGTAATTTTGGTTGCTTCGGGTTCTGAAGTTTCTACCTTGAATGAAGGTGCTGCTTTGCTTCGTGCTGATGGCGTAAAAGTACGTTTGGTTTCGGTTCCTTCCGAAGGACTTTTCCGTAATCAGTCGGCTGAATATCAGGAAAATGTATTGCCAAAAGGTGCTAAAATTTTTGGTTTAACTGCTGGTCTTCCTGTCAATCTTCAAGGTTTAGTAGGTTCGAACGGCAAAGTATGGGGATTGGAATCGTTTGGGTTCTCTGCACCTTACAAAGTGCTCGACGAAAAACTTGGCTTCAATGGTAAAAACGTTTACGAGCAGGTGAAAGCTATGCTTTAAGAAATGTAGAAATGTAGAAATGGAAAATGAAGGAAAATATAATTAAAACAAAAACCTATCAATTTGCGGTCAGAATAGTGAAACTGAATAAGTTTTTAAATTCTGAGCAAAAAGAATATGTTTTGTCTAAACAAATTCTCAGAAGTGGAACATCTATTGGTGCAAATACCGAAGAAGCCGATGCTGGTTAAAGTAAAAAAGACTTTATTTCTAAATTTTCGATTGCTCTAAAAGAAGCCAAAGAAACACATTATTGGTTGCGATTACTTTATGATTGCGATTATATTAATAAGCAAATGTTTGATTCTTTAGTGGCTGATTGTGAAGAGATTATTTATATTTTGACAAAAATACTTCAAACTTCAAGATCAAATATTATTAATAAATCATGATTGAAAGTTGAGCCCAATCAATTATATAATTCTATTGGTCTTATTCCATTTCTACATTTT
>DYSC01000005.1:0-14294 GCA_020726365.1 Porphyromonas sp. | reverse complement strand
ATTTCTACATTTTACATTTCCAAATGGATATTATTTCCATAATCATAATCGGCATTGGTCTTGCTATGGACTGTTTTGCAGTATCCATTAGCAAGGGCGTTTGCCTGAAAAAATTCAAACTAAAAAAAGCATTCCGTATGGCTATGCTTTTTGGTTTGTTTCAGGGAATTATGCCGTTTATTGGTTACTTTGCAGGCTTTAGTTTTGCAGAACAAATATCCGACTACGATCATTGGATTGCATTTGTATTATTAGGTGGTATAGGCGTCAAGATGTTTATCGAAGGGCTAAAGCCTATTGATCCACAATGCGAAATAAAGGCCGAACCATTTAAATGGAAAGTCGTTTTTACGCTTGCCATTGCAACTAGCATAGATGCGTTGGCTACGGGAATTGTTTTTGTACCGTTTCCCGACAAAATTGCATTTGCAGCAATTGCCATAGGGTTAATCAGTTTCGTATTTTCAATAATAGGTGTGTATCTTGGTGTACACTTCCGAAATCGTATTAAAATTAATGCAGAATTTCTGGGAGGCATTATTTTGATAGCTATTGGTTTAAAAATTCTTTTGGAACATTTATTATGTATCTGAATTCAATATTCAGCTAAATTTTGAATTATGTCTTTAAAAAAGATTTCGTTTTTAGTTTTTTCTCTCCTACTATCTTTACTAACTATATCGGCTGCCGAACAGTCAATAACTTATAAACTATATGGTTTTGTACGTAATGAATGGTATTTCAACTCGCGTCAAAATGTGGAAGCGTTGGATGGTACATTTAATATTTTTCCAAAACCTAAGGATGAATATCTATTAAATGGTGAATTTATAGATAAAAACAATGTTTCTAATTCAGAAATGCTTGCCATTTCTACTCGTCTGGGAATTGATTTTACAAGTGCAGCAATTTTTGGAGCTAAATCATCCGCTAAAATTGAATGTGATTTTGCCGGAGTAAAAGACTATTATTATCTTATTCGCTTACGTCAGGCATATATGAAACTTAATTGGGCAAAAACAGAATTGTTGGTTGGTCAAACTTGGCATCCAATGTATACCAATTTACAACCCATTACACCTGCATTGAGTGTGGGTAATCCATTTCAACCGTTTAATCGCAGTCCGCAAATACGTTTAAATCAAAAATTAAACGATAATTTCACTTTTATAACAGCTGCATCGTATCAAATGCAATATCTGACACAAGGACCAAATTACTCAACAAATCCAAGTGGTGCAAGTGCAAGTTATATGAAAAACGGATTATTGCCAAGTTTACATATTGGGTTGGATTATAAATCAAACAATATTGTTGCAGGAGTAGGAGTGGATGGAAAGTCGCTAAAAATTAACAATTTACGTTTTAATTCAGGCTCAGCTGTTGCTTATGCAGGATATACAAATAAGAAATTTCAGATACGCGCAAAATCTATTTTAGGACAAAATATGAGTGAATACATTATGATTGGAGGATACGGACTTAGTGTAGATGCTACAACTACCAAAGCTGATTATACCAATTTCAATACCTCAACATCGTGGTTAAGTGTTGCTTATGGGACAAAAATTCAAGTTGGAATTTATGGCGGCATTGTTCAAAACTTAGGAACAAATAAGGACTTACTTCCTGATGCAATTACAGACAACCTAACAGCTTATGGGTATGGATTTTATAAAGATTCACAACAAATAATTGATCAACTGTATCGGGTTTCACCACACATTTGCTATAGTTTATCTAACTTTCGTTTAGGTTTCGAGTATGAATTAACTTCAGCAAATTACGGTACGCTTTTTACAAATGGCAGAGGTATTAACCCTTACACAGTAAGCAATCATCGTGTTTTGGCTACTATAAGTTATGTTTTTTAGCTGTAAAATATTTTTTAACGATAACGCCGAAATACCCAACTTTCCACCCATTAACAGGAACTCATTGATAGACAGGCAAATATGCTGTTTGGCGGATGCGTCTGGTACTACAATTTTTTCGTCGTTTAAATGGTTGTTGTTTGTAATTTAGCCATTATGAAAACAACCCAAACTACTCCATCTTTAATTAATATTTAACGTTTGGTTGGTGAGGTTTGGAAAGTTGGGCTATGAGTTATTGGTCAAATACAAATCGAGCAAGGTTATAGCAGCCATAGCTTCTACAATTGGTACTGCGCGGGGTAGTACACAGGGATCGTGCCGGCCGCGTGCCTGTAACTCAACTTCATTATTATGAATATCAAGGGTTTCTTGTTTTTTCGAAATTGTAGCCACTGGCTTAAACAATACCCGAAAATAAATATCCTCTCCGTTGCTTATTCCACCTTGTATGCCTCCCGAGTTATTGGTACGGGTGGTAATTTTATCGCCGTCTTTTACAAAAGCATCGTTCATTTGCGAACCTCTGAGAGCTACCCCTTCAAATCCGCGTCCGTAGTCAAAACCGTGCGAAGCGTTTATGCTCATCATGGCAGCCGCCAATCGGGCTTGTAGTTTATCAAAAATAGGTTCGCCCCAACCTACAGGAACACCTTTAACAATGCATGAAATTATTCCTCCCGTCGAATCACCTTCTTTTTTCAGCTCTTGTATGTAGCTTATCATTTTTTCGGCAATATCCGCTTGCGGACAGCGTACTATATTGCTTTCAATTTGCTGTAAATCAACATCTTCTATTGCTTGTGCCATAGCAAATGGTCCAACTTGCGAAGTGTAAGCATTGATTTGGATGCCCATTTTCGAAAGTGCCAATTTAGCCACAGCACCAGCTACTACGCGTGATGCAGTTTCGCGTGCTGAGCTACGCCCACCTCCACGATAGTCGCGCACCCCATATTTTTGCTGATAGGTAAAATCGGCATGCGAAGGGCGGTAAATGTCTTTCAGATGATCGTAATCTTTACTGTGTTGATTCTGATTCCAGATAATAAAAGCAATAGGAGTTCCTGTTGTTTTTCCCTCGAAAATGCCCGATAAAAATTCAACTTTGTCATCTTCTTTACGTGGAGTTGCAATCGACGATTGTCCTGGCTTGCGTCGGTCGAGCTCACTCTGAATGTATACTTCGTCTATTTCTATCCCGGAAGGGCAACCATCAATGATTCCACCAATTCCTTTCCCATGCGATTCGCCAAACGAGGTGAACGTGAATAATTTTCCGATTGTATTCGACATGCTTCTTTTCTTAAATATTTCAATTTTTGCAAAGATACGATTTTTTAAAAATAAAATTAAAAAAATGGATACCGTTTTTACCGCTATCCATTTTTAAGTTGTTTTTTATGTAATTAATGACAGCCACAACCTGAACCGCAGCTTTCATCGTCATCGCTACCACATCCATCATCACCACAGCTTCCTGAACCGCAACTGCAGCCGCCATCGCCACCTGTTAGTGCCGAAAGTTCTTTTTCTGTTGCTTCGCGTACTTCCAATACCAAGCCTTTAAAGTGCAATGTTTCGCCAGCCAACGGATGGTTTAAATCTACTTTTACATGTGTGTCGGTAACTGAAACTACCTGTGCGTTTATACGATGACCTTCGTTATCCATCAAAGGAACTACATTGCCTTCGTAAATAACTTCGCTGTCTAAGTTACCATCGATTTCAAAAATCGAACGATCGAGATCCAATACATTTTCGTCTTCGTAAGGTCCATAAGCATCTTCCACACCAATCGTGAAGTCGAATTTATCACCAACCGAAAGTCCGAATAAATTTTCTTCGAATTTAGGTAACATCATACCTACGCCATATATAAAATTTAATGGTTGTTCGGCTGTTGCTTTTTCCATTAATTCCTGTTCTCCGGCATTATCGCCTTCAACGTACAATTCGTATTCGGCTGATACTGACTTGTTTACTGTAATTTTCATTGTTTCTATTTTTGTTTTTTGTTAATAATTCCGTTTTTAATATTTATCGTCATTAAACCCATTTCGGGGCTAAATTGTTCATTTTAATATGTCGAAAGTCAAAAGTCGAAAGACGAAAGTTAAAAGGTTTTAGACTTTAGACCATAAAACAATCATTTAATACCACGTTATTACATTTTGCGAAGGTTGTGGCTGTTTGTCGTATTTCAAATCGGCAAGCATACTGGCATTTACGCCTATATGAAAACTGTACGATTTGTAAGCTCCGAAAGGTACAATGCTGCCCGACATACTCCAACAATGTAAACTTCGCGAAATATTAATGCTGGTATATGTAAATTGTTTAAATTCAAAATCGTAACTTGAATTAGCAGTAAACTTCCAGTTTTTTGTCAAGTCCAAACTTCCGTTTAAGCTCAAATTATGACGAAACTCCATATTGTATTCCATTTTTGGCTTGTTAAATGCCAATGAATTGACATAACTTACGGAATAATTTATTGAAATACTCCATGGGATTGTATTTTTTACATAGCCAAATGTATCTTTACTGGTTTCATCATTCGGTTTTTGGGATGTATTCTCTTCCGTTATTGCTTCATCCTCATTTTTAACCTGCGTATCTGTATCCGTCTTTTTAGTAGTTTGTTTCTTTTCAAACAGCTTCTTGAAAGTATCGTTATTCAGCGTGTAGCTATACGAGGTGCTGGTGCCCTGAAAACGCGGAAATTTTCCATTGTTCCAGCGTAATTCATTTACTCGCACCGGATAACCGCTACTATTCAACGCATACATATAGGGGTCGAACGATGTGCTCAGACTCAACGAATAGCTCTTCGTAAGTTTTAATCGTAAACCCACCGAAAAATTTGACCATCGCATGGAGTCGGCAGCTAAGTTGTAGTTACCACCAATCGACAGGTTATCTATCAAACTGTAAATTTTAAATGGAACAGTACCCGTTGTATCCCTATCGTTACGTACTTTCATTTCCACATTGTTGCCGAGCGAAAAGTTTATACTTCCCGATTTTCCGGTTCCGGGAGAGCCATATAAACTACCATCGTAGTGCGAATAACGCATTTGAGTATCGGTGTAAACAGCCGGATCGGTACTGCTTCTCACACTTCGGGTGTAGTAATCGTAATAACCCCATTTCGAATCACCAAAATCGGGTGTGTATCCAAAACCAATGCTTGGTGTCATTACGTGTCGAATTCGATCCACTTTATCACCAAACAAAGTGCGTATCGGGATAAAGAACCCGTATAATTTTGTTGATGCCGAAACACCCATGTTAAAATCGTAAACCCGATTAAAACCACTGAGCGTATCAATCTTCTCGCGCTGATTTTCTTTATCCCAACTTTTGTTTACTGATTGTAAATACCAACGTTCGGTATAGTTAAACGATGGCGAAATATTTATGTACTTAAGCACATTAAAAGTAGCCGAAACGGGGATACTATGGCGCATTCCGTTTTTCCAATCGCGCGATAACGACGATTTCAAAATCAGGTTTTCTTTTGTGGTAATGCTGTTTGCCAAAGCGCCACTGTACGACATCGATATTTTTTCGTACCAACGTTCTTTGCCTACAATATTTTTCCGTTTAAAAGGATAAAACCTGCTGTACGCAACATTGATGTTGGGCAAACTCATGCTGATGGTGGAGTCGCTTGTACGTTGCGTAACCGACATACCACCCGAAAGACTCAGCGAAGGCAAATTCGGAAACCGTTTCGAAAAGTTAATACTTGAGTATTTGGTGTTTTCTGAATTCAGATCGGGGCGCGAATAATAGTTTATGTTGCTGCGACTAAATCCACTTGTCGAAAAATTTACACTAGACGAGAAATTAAAGTTAGGATTTGCTTTCTGATCTTGCGAATGACTCCATGTTACCCTGAAGCTTTTGGCTTTATTGTAATCGGTCATTCCTTTTTCTCCGGTTACATCCTCGCGATATTCTACGCCCAGACTTCCGCTAAACTTGTATTTTTTCCGGTAAGTAGAATTTCCACGTAATGCCCATGTTCCTTTGGTGTATATTTCACTTCGCATTTCAATGTCCATGTAATCGTTTATGGCAAAATAGTAACCTCCATTCGTCAGTCCAAATCCTCTTGTGAGTTCATCTACATAACTCGGCATCAGTATACCCGATGAATAATCGCTTGTAAACGGAAAAAATCCAAAAGGAATAATTATCGGAAGCGGTACATCGACCACTACTAAATGAGCGAGACTTGTAACCACATATTCACCCGGTTTCACCTTCCCACGCGACATACTTAGGTAAAAATCGGGATGATCATGATTATCACAGGTAGTAAACTTTCCATTTGTCATGCAAAATTCTTCTTTCTGCGTTTTTTTTGTTTTATCGCTTATAATATACCCCTCTCCTTCTTGTGTAACTGCCTGACGTATGAATCCTTTTTGTGTTTTTAAGTTGTAAGTTAACTCTCTCGATTTGTATGTTTTGTCGTTTTCGCTAAATTCAGGTTCCCCTTTTTTAACACCCAAACTATCTTTGGTGCCTCGTGCAAAAATGGTGGAACTATCCATTTTTACCTTTACAAAATCAGCTTTCAGATTAATGTTTTTGTATTTAATATCACTTTCGCCAAACAAAAAGCCGGTGCCATTTCCTGTAAAAACAATCGAGTCGTTGGCTGTATATTTAATTTCGGCATCAATTCGGTTCGATTTTTGTTTCGTTTTTACCGAATCTTTCAGATTTGAATTCAACGAATCAACTGTTTGTGTATTTTGAACGTTTTGAGGTGTTGTTTGTTTCACTTGTGAATACGAAAACTCACACATAAAAACAAACAGTATTATGCTCATTAATATGATGTTGCGATAGAAGTTTTGGCGTACAGTCACAGACATTTGCAAACGAAAAGGAACTTATTATTTCGGAATGCAAATTTAGTCAAAAATATCATGCTTTGAAATGCTCCAGTTTTTTTTATGATAAATTTCAAAAATTACGTATTCATAAAGTATTAATCCCGCAATAAAACATTACTTTTGCATGAAAATAAATAAATGCGCCTTATTGAGCTATCAATATGAGAAAAAAAAACATATTCAGCATAATTAAAGTTACGGTATTTATAATTGCAGTTACACTGATGCCTTCAGTTATTGCCCAAAATTCTAAATTTACTGTTGTTATTGATGCCGGACATGGTGGACATGACCCCGGCGCTATCGGAAAAATTTCTCGCGAAAAAGATATAAATCTGGCTGTTTCTATTCAGTTAGGTGAACTTATTGCTACAAATTACAACGATGTAAAAGTTGTTTTTACACGTACAACCGATAAATACCTTACTTTGCAGGAACGTGCCAATATAGTAAATTCAAACCACGCTGATTTATTCATTTGTATTCACACTAACTCGGCTAAGTCGTCTGCAGCAACCGGTGCTGAATCTTTTACATTGGGTTTGGCCAAAACAAAAGGAAATCTCGATGTGGCTATGCTCGAAAATTCTGTAATGTTGCTCGAAGATGACTACAAATCGAAATACAAAGGTTTCGACCCTACTTCCGTTGACTCGTATATTATGTTCGAATTTATGCAGGACAAATACATCGACCGCAGTATTTCAATTGCTTCCGAAATTCAAAATCATTTTAAAAATTTTGCAGGTCGGTCCGATAGAGGGGTTCGTCAGGCAGGGTTCTGGGTGCTTTATCAGTCAGCGTGCCCAAGTGTGTTGATTGAACTTGGTTTCATTTCAAATCCGGCCGAAGAAAAATATCTGGCAAGCAGTGGAGGGCAAAGGCAATTAGCTGAGTCGATTTATAAAGCATTTGTTGGCTTTAAATATGAGCTCGATAAAAAATCGGGTAAATCTACCAATAAATCTTTTAACGAAACTGCATCGATAAAAATAGACGATGTGGGTAGGTACGATAAACGTACAGATGGAGCAACGGCGCCTCTTAAATCGGTGGTAGCCAATACTAAAGAAGCTGTTGTGCCTGTAAGCGAGATTGCAAAACCGCCACTCGAAAAGGAAGTGTCGAATGCTAAATCTGACAAAAAGGGTGTTGAAAAGAAAACGAAGGAGCTCACTGCTGATAATCAACAATCTGACAATAAGGCAAATAGAAAGGTCGAACTTTCAGATAAAAAGGATAAAAAGACAAACGATAAAAATCAGGTATCTAAAAGCGATATTAAAGCTGAAAAGTTGGAAAATGATACCGATTTAATAGCGAACTCATTAGCCAAAAGCAAGCAGAAATCAATGAATGAATCCGGCACAAAATCAGTAGCAACAGAACCGGAAATTGCTGAATCAAACGAAACTAAAACAGAACCCAAAGCTTATAGCAAAAACACGGACGATGAAATTGTCGAAAATCAAGAGCATAAAAGTTCGCACTCAATTCCAAAATCAAAGCCAATACCTGCCGATAAGCAACAGTATGTCGATATGAGAGCATATAAGGCTGCTACCGAAATGCCAGTTTATAAGGTTCAGTTATTTTCAAGGTCCAAAAAGCTTAATACCAATGCAGCTGAATTCAGAGGCATCCGAAATGCAGATTTTTATATGGAAAATGGTATGTATAAATATACGGTTGGTAACGATACAAAATATGATATAATTTCGAAACTACGCAAAGAAATGCTTTCGTTGTTTCCGGATGCTTTTGTAGTTGCATTTTTGGGGAAAACAAAAATACCAATTAATGAAGCAATAAAATTAACGAACAAAAATAAATGAAAAAAAACTTTTTTACCCGTGAAGTGAAAGTGGGAATAATGGTTACTGTAGCCGTTTTTGTAATCTATTTTGGATTAAATTTTTTAAAGGGTATTGATATTCTTTCGCCAACTGCTAATTACTATGCTATTTATAACAATATAGATGGTTTGGTTACGTCTTCTCCTGTGTTAGTAAAGGGGTATAAAGTGGGGCAGGTGGAAGAGATTCAGTATGATTTTTCGAAGGAAAATTCCTTTGTTGTATGCATCTCTGTGACTAAAGATGTGCTTTTGCCAAAAGGTGCGAAAATCGAATTATTCGACAACGGTTTGATGGGTGGTAAAGCCATTCAGATTGTTTATTCGCCACTTTTACCCGACCAAGAACTCTATGCGCCTGGCGATACCGTTGAATCTGCTGTTGGAACCGGACTAATGGCGCAGGTGGCAGGCGATTTGATGCCAAAAATTCAAAGCATATCCGAGCAAGCCGATTCGTTGATTCGTTCGTTGCGCGTAATAACTGAGGGCAATGCGCTCAAAAATAGTTTAATATCAATTGAGAATACAACTGCAAACTTTGATCAAACTTCTATTCAACTCAAAAAGATGATGAATAATGATTTACCTCGCATCGTGAAGGATGTTAACGGTATAACTGGCGATTTGAAGAAAATCAGCGGTAATTTGAGTACTGTCGATTTTGCTGCTACATTTGCCAGCATTAATCATACAATTGCGAATCTGAATTTGCTTACTGATAAGTTAAACAGCAAGGAAGGAACTGTTGGTCTTTTGTTAAATGACATGGGTTTGTATAATAATCTGACAAGTACAGCCGCAAATGCTGATAAACTATTGATTGACTTAAAACAAAATCCCAAACGCTACGTCCATTTCTCCTTGTTTGGAAGCAAAGAAAATTAACTGTACTATTTACAATAATTCTAAATAGTAGAAATTTTGATTTTTTTTCAAGTATCAATTTTTAATGGCTGAAATCATTTTGTATGAAAGGTTTCAGCCTTTTTTATCCTCAAAATCTAAGATAAAAGTAATAATTTGTTAACATGCTTGTAATCAATTATATTACAAAATTATTACAGTTTAAAATCATGTAAGTTGTTGATATTGAGAATGTATTTGTAATTCGTTGAGAATAAGAACAATAAAATCATTTTGAATTTCACAAATTTTATGTGATTTTTTTATCTCGATTTTCTTTCCGATTTTTGTAGTCCTGAAAGTAGCCCTTGCAAAATTTCATGCAATTTTTCAGAAGTATTAAATGTGATTTGTTTAACCGGTAATATTATTATTTTTATTCTAAAAGTGAGTATGTTCAAGAGTCCTGAAGAATTGTGGAATAAGTGCCTAAGCGTCATTAGAGATAATATAAGCGAAGCATCATATAATACATGGTTTGCACCAATAGTAGCATTAAAATTTGAAAATAATGTTTTTGTTTTGCAGGTTCCAAGTCAGTTTTTTGTTGAGTATATCGAAGAAAAATACATCGATTTACTTCGCATGACTTTGTTTCGTGTTGCGGGTCAGGGCACTCGTTTGGAATATCGTGTGCTTATCGACAAATCCAGCGACAAAGCAACACAGATTCCAAGCACCAACGAACAACTCAAAAGCAAACAACTTGGTTCGGGTAATAATTATGTGAGCCCTTACCATCGCGTTCAGTTACCCGAAATTGATCCACAACTTAATCCATCTTACAACTTTAATAGTCTTATCGAAGGCGCAAGCAATAAATTGGTCAGAACAGCAGGTATTAGTATTGCCAACGAGCCTGGAAAGACAATTTTCAACCCACTGTTCGTATATGGTCAGTCGGGTGTAGGTAAAACGCATCTTGCGAATGCCATTGGGGTTATGACCAAACAACTTAATCCGGATAAACGGGTTTTGTATGTTTCGGCTAATACCTTTCAAATTCAATATACTGATGCAGTTCGTAATAATTCTGTGAACGATTTCTTAAATTTTTATCAGACTATCGACGTACTTATTATCGACGATATTCAGGAGTTTTCAGGTAAAACAGGAACACAAAACACATTCTTTCATATTTTCAACTATTTACACCAAACAGGTAAACAGTTAGTACTTACATCCGACCGTTCGCCATTGGTATTAGTAGGCCTTGAGCAGCGCTTACTTACTCGTTTCAAATGGGGACTTTCGACCGAAATTGAAAAGCCTGATTTCGATTTGCGCAAAGCCATTCTCGAGAATAAAATCTACCGTGATGGTCTTGAAATTTCGGAAGATGTGATTGATTTTATAGCCGAAAACGTGGTAGATAATGTGCGTGACCTCGAGGGTGTACTTGTTTCGCTAATGGCGCATTCTACACTTACCGATATGCCTATCGACCTCGAATTGGCTGAGAAAGTTGTAAGCCGCATTGTCACAGTGAGTCGTAAAGTAAATACGGTTGAAAAAATTCGCGATGTTGTTTGTGAGTATTTCTCACTTTCGGTCGATGCTATTTCTACCAAAAGCCGCAAACGCGAAGTTGTACAAGCCCGTCAAATAGCCATGTATTTGTCAAAGCAGTTAACAAAGAATTCGCTATCGTCGATTGGCAATGCCATTGGTCAGCGCGACCATGCAACTGTTTTACATGCCTGCAAAATTGTGAACGACTTAATGGATATTGATAAAAACTTCAGAACGAGCGTTCGCGAAATTGAGAAACAATTGAAAAAGTAGTTTTTTATTCATATAGAACTAAACGCCCCTGAAGTGTGAAACTTCAGGGGCATTTTAATTTATAGGGGTAATAATAAATTGATTTTAATTTATAGTGCGGTTCAATTCCGGATAAACGATTCTCGAGTGATACATATTTTTAACCTTCTCTTTAAAAACTTCTTTCACCGTTTCAACATCACGGAAACTGATAGGAGCATTTTTAAACTGACCATCTGCAATTTGTGAATCAATCATTTGTTCCACTGCATCGCTTATAGATGTGTCGGTACATACTCCCAAACTACGAACACGGGCTTCAACAGCATCTGCCATCATTAGTATAGCTGTTTCCTTACTATTGGGTAGCGGTCCGGGATAAGTGAATAATTCATCATTGGGTTTAATATCCGGATACATGTTTATAAACGAATTATAAAAATATTTAGTTTTGCTCAACCCATGATGCGTTGTAATAAACTGTATGATTTGTTCCGGCAAATGACTTTTTTTGGCGATTTCTACGCCTGCCGAAACATGCCCGATAATAAGTTTTGCCGCTTCCTCCAGCGGTAAGTCTTTCATCGGATTGTGAGCTCCAAACTGATTTTCGATAAAATATTCCGGGTTTTTCATTTTTCCAATATCATGATATAGTGCTCCTGTTCGAATCAACAAACTGTTTGCTCCGATTTTTTTAGCTGCTTCGGTTGCTAAGTTTGATACCTGCAATGTGTGTTGAAATGTTCCTGGCGCTTTTTCGGCAAATGAAATCATTAAATCACTGTTTACATTTGTCAGTTCAACTAACGTTAGCGCCGAAATTAGCCCGAATATTTTTTCGAAAATATAAATCAATACGTAAGCAAAAAGTAAAATGGTACTACTTATTCCAAAATAAACGATAGGTTGATAATGAATTCGTTCAATTTCGCCTTCGGCGATAAACTCAAATGCTAAAAATAAAAATGTATAGGAAAGAAATATATACAACGATGTTTGTGCAAGTTGCGAACGTTGTGTCATGTCTTTTAGGCTCGAAACGGCAACCATGCCAATCGAAATTTGCAACATAATAAACTGAAACGGATTATCCACCATCAACGAAATAATCAACATGGTAATAATGTGGGCAAAAAGAGCTGTTCGTGAATCGAAGAAGACACGAATTATTATAGGCAATAATGCGTAAGGAATCATTAAATAATGCAATGATTGCTGATGCACAGTCAAAGAACTAAGTCCAATTATCATCAAAATTAATAACGAAATAAATATCAGGTTGCCAAAATTTTCAAATATACGTGGTCGGAATAAATTCAGATACAGAAAGAACAAAACGATTAACGTAGATATGATAATTAATTGGCCAATTGTAACCAATGCAGATTGCTCAATGGATGCTTTGCGTTTGTCAAATTCAATTTTCAACGAACGCAAAATTTTAAAACTCTCGGGATTTACTATTTCTCCTCGGTCAATAATTCGTTCGCCGGTTTGTACCATGCCCGTAGTGAGTGATAAATCTTTTAAAATTTCATTCCTTGAATTTTCAGTCGCTATACTATCATATATCAGATTTTCAACAAGATAATTGTTCAAATTGTATTCTCTTATTTTTTCAGGGGCGAGGTGGATTATTTCTTCGTATGCAGTTTTTGGTGTTCTTATTTCCGAAATAGGTCTTGTAACGGTATATCTGTTGGGTAAAATACATTTTATGCTTTCCCATCCATTGCTACTGATTTTATTAATGTTATCGGCCGAAATAATTCCTTTCGAATATATCTCTTTAAATTTAGAATTGATATAGTTCAGATATTCAGGTTCTTTCCCTGTCAATTTAAGTTGGTCGGTCACCAATTTATTAATTTGTTTTTGGGCAACAGTAGTGTCTGCATTGAAATAGCTTCTAAAATTTTTAAGTAGTACACTCTTTTCCTTCTCAATTTCATGATCATTTTTGTAAATCGGAAAATCGAAAGCAGCCGTTATCAATTCGTACGACCATGGTTTCCCTATTTCAAAATGGTACGAAAATTTATTTTGACTGGGAAAAAATTGAACTATAATAGCAATTACACTTATTATTAAGCCTAATTTGGTTATAGATTCTAATTGTTGCTTGTTTATTTTCAGTTTCATATTTCCTAAATTTTTGGTGCTTTTTCAATTGCGCTTACTATCAATCCAATTAAACCGATGCATATAATTATAGTACCTGTTATCTTGTTAATCGTGCGAAGTCCGTTAATGTTCAGTTTTTGTCGAAATTTACTCACTAAAAAAGTCAAAATACTCCACCACAGTATTGCCCCTAATAATATGGAGCAAATACCCGTTACTATTTCGTAAAATGTAGATTCGTTTGTAATAAACTCAAACTTTGCAAAAAGAGCAATGAGCACAAAAAGTACAAGTGGGTTCGAAAGTGTGAGACCAAAAGAAGTTATAAAATCTCCAAATAAACTAAACTGTTTCGTTTCGTGTGGCTTGGGTTGTGCCGAAGGATGGCTGTTGAAAATAAAATAGCCGAATATAATTAGAATGGCGCTTCCTGATATTTGAATTAAAAATTTATACTGTTCAATTATATCAAGTACAAAGCTTAAAAAAAACAAGGATACAATAGTATATAGTAAATCTGATGCTGTTGCACCAATTCCTGTTGCTATTCCATACTTCTGACCGCGGTTTAAAGTGCGTTGTATGCAAAGCATGCCAATTGGTCCAAGCGGAATTGAAACAAAAAGCCCAACTAAAATACCTTTATATATTGTCTCTAACATTATTTTCTTATTAAATCGAATGCAAAGATAAATTTTTTATACGTTTTACAATTTGTTTTTGTGATTTTTCGTGACATTATTACTATAAATAGAGAGGATTGAGTATTGTTAAAATAATTATTTCGATATTTATATTCGAAAACTCAAATTAAATCGAAAATATTTGGTCATGATTTTCGGTTGTAATGCT
>DYSC01000188.1 GCA_020726365.1 Porphyromonas sp. | reverse complement strand
TTTAAATTATTCTGAATTTCGGTTTCCAAATTCTTCAATTCCGAAAAAAGCTTATCAAAATTGGTTTTAAAGCTGTTCATTGCTTTCCTCTCCCAAAATTTTTTTAATGTGTTTGTCGAAATCCGATTCAAAAAGGCGGTCCTGCACTACGCGGTATTTCTCGAATTCGCTTTCGGCAAAGGCTTTGGCTATTTCGGCAGTTACACGCCCCGGGTTATCGAGTACTTCGCGCTGATTAAATTGCAAAAAGGCATTGAGGCGTTTTGCCCAATCGTCCATACTCATGGGTATGCCACGTTCGGCCTGGTCTTCGGCATAGTCGAGGTACATGGTTACAAAACGGTCGAGCGATTTTAATTCCTGCTCGTTTAAATAGTTTTTGGCAATGCTCACGTCGGTTTTAATAATTTTACCATCAGGCGCATTTTTCCAACTGGTTAAGCCCATGTGTTCTTTTTCGGCGCTGGCGCGCTTTACAATTAATTCGGCGGCTGTTTGCCCGTGTGTGGCATAATGCAATTTGTTTTGTACGTTGGCAAAAAAAGTTTGGGTAGTGGCAGCGTCTTTGTTGTAGTCCATTGCCGTGGTGTATATGTCGGTTATTTTTTGGTAAAAATTGCGCTCGCTGCTGCGTATTTCGCGTATTTCGGCCAGCAAGTCGTCAAAATATTTTTTACTGAAAAATGCCCCATTTTTCAACCGTTCCTTATCGAGCACGTAACCCCTGATGGCAAAGTCGCGCAACACATTGGTAGCCCATTGCCTGAACTGTATGGCACGGTTGGAATTTACGCGGTAGCCAACCGAAATGATAGCATCAAGATTATAAAACTGTGTGTTATAATTTTTCCCATCAGAGGCAGTTATCCGGAATTTCCGGATAACTGAATTTTGGTTTAGTTCACCACTTTCAAAGATATTTTTTAAATGCTCGCTTATCGTGCGTACATCAACTTCAAAAAGCACTGCAATCAACTTTTGCGACAGCCAAACGGTTTCGTCCTCAATCCTCACCTCAATGGTGCTTTCGCCGGCTTGCTTGCTAAATACCAAAAATTCGGCAGTTGAGTTTCTGATGCTAAGTTTTTTACTCATATTTCAGCCCTCCCAACTGTTTTTTAATTTCCAATTCCAAACTTGCCGATTCTGCAAAAAGTACATCTAAATTCGATTTAAAGCCTTTCATTTTGGCATAAAACTCTTTGGCTGTAATGTCAACATATTCAATTTTTACTTCAAAATATTGCCCTGCACTCAGTGAGTAGTTTTTTTGTTTTATCTCATCGTAACTTACTACCACCGAAAAATCTTCAAGAGCTACTTTGTTATTGAATGTGTCAATAATCTGCTGTTCTTCTTTTGCTGATAAAACCGTTTTTTGGTTTTTGCCGTCTTTTACGGTTTCGCCTAAATTGGAAGCATCAATCAACACCACATTGCCTTTATTGTTTTTATCCATAAATACTATGGAAACATTGGTGCCTGTGGTTGCAAAAATATTGCTTGGCATACTTACCACACCTGCCAGCATTTTACTTTCGACCAATTTTTCACGAATTTTTTTATCAATTCCGCTTTGTGCGGTAATAAATCCTGTGGGAACAACAACGGCAGCTTTCCCTTTTTTGCTCAATGAGAAAATAATGTGCTGCAAAAAAAGCGAGTAAATCGCCATTTTGTCCTTTGCTTGCTTTGCTATGTTTGGTATTCCTGCAAAAAAGCGGTCTTTGTTTTCTTTGCAATCTAAATCGTTTCGGTAATCCGAAAAGTCGAGTTTAAAAGGTGGATTAGAAACAATAAAATCGAATTTTTCCAACTCTCCGTTTTCATTTTTGTGGTAAGGGTGCGAAATGGTATTACCCTGAATAATGTTTTGAATGGAATGTACCAGATTATTCAAAATCAAGTTCAAACGCAACAAACTTGATGATTTTTGGCTGATGTCCTGCGAATAAATGGTACACTTATCTTCGCCAATAGCGTGGGCAATGTTCATTAACAGTGTTCCAGAACCAGCCGAAGGGTCGTAAACGGTTACATCTTGTACAGGCTCGTTTACCAAGATTGCAGCCATAATTTTTGCCACTGCATGGGGCGTAAAATATTCAGCATACTTGCCTCCGCTGTTGGTATTGTAGTCCTTTATCAGGTATTCAAAAATGGTAGCGTAAAAATCGAATTTCTGGTGAAAAATATGCTCAAAGCTTACACCAACCAATTTATTAATAATAGCTTTTGCAAAGGCATCACGTTTACTGCCATCGCTAATGTATTCAGTTAAGCGGTCGAACAAAACCACTTTTGCCCCGCCATCGGTTTTCACCGAGAAAATATCGTTGTTAGTAATGGCAATATCCATCAAAGTATCGTCGAACAATTTGGCAAAATCGCTTTCGTTTTGTCTGCCAAAAAGCTGCGAAATAAAATGCTGTGGTTTTAGTTTGGCGGTGTCGGCTCCCAACTGCAAAAGCAACATTTCGTAATCGTCTTCGGAATACGAACTTATTTCTTTTTCCCAGTTCTCGGCATTCTTTAATTTGCTGTCGAGTTTCTTTACCTCAAACGCAAATTTGTCGTTCATAAATTTATACAGGAAAACCTGTGTAATTATTTTAAACTCGTTGCCATCGTTGCCTAAGCCATAATTTGCACTAATACTTTTAAGGCTGTCGATAAGCGTTTTGGTTTTTTCTTTAAAATCTATATCTGTCATTTT
>DYSC01000187.1 GCA_020726365.1 Porphyromonas sp. | reverse complement strand
GCTCTAAATACAAGACTTACGACCAATTAGTGGCATTAAGTTTCGGACAGCTTGGAAAGTGTTATACACTTTCGGATATAAGGTCTTCGAGCTATTTATTGTTTTTGTAACTGTCTATTTGTCAGTACTCTAGCTTAATAAAATACGACATTAATTTATTCTAAGTACTTAAGTTGCGGATAGTAGTGACTCTATACAAATTAACCAGAAATTACTCTAAAACAACTTTACCTGTTTTCATTTCTGTGCCCTTAACCGAATAAAAGTAAACCCCTCTTGGCCACTGACTAACATCTATATTAAAAGTTTGTTTTGCAGAATTATAGAGTATAAACTGCTGTCCCAGAGCATTGTACAATTCAAATTCTGCAAATTCCTCTCCCTTATCGACATACAAAAGTCCTTTAGCTGGATTTGGACTTACCGCAGGCAAACTTTGATTTCGAATTTGTACCGAAGTATTGTTAGGCTCAATCACAATCACATTAAAGTTATCGAACGAGAAGCCTTCTGCAGAGTTGGATTGATCTGAATAAAAGTAAAATTTGACTTGTAAAGATTGACCCAAAAAGTCATCCAAATTAATTTCTTCGAATGTCCATTCGGGGCATTTGCCATGATAAACAGGCTGTCCTTCCTCTTCGTCGTCGGTTCCTACTTTTGAATGGCGTCCGCACAATGCTTGCCAATTGTTGCCCCCATCTATCGATCCCATGAGCTGTACATAGTCGTAATTATTCTCTAAATCGTAGGTCATCATAAACTGAGCTACTGCATGTTCGGCTTGTGTTAAATCGATGGATTGGTTAAGCACAATTTCCGAAGTTTGTAGCCATCCGTAGGCCCCAGAGGGTGACTCTGTAATAGCGTAATTGCCCTCAAACGCCTGTTCGGAACTGATATCCCAATCGTCGCCCGTCCAATTCTGAATCGATTCGCAAGGATCGTTAAACACCAATAGCGTGTCGCCAAACAATTTAGTAATGGTATCAGAAAAGGTGTATAGACCATTGTTAACAGAAACCACATAACTAAGCGATGACATGCTTGTGTTGGTAATCTGAAATTGTACGGAATCGATTACCGATTGCATAAAATTTAAGTCTGTTATTTGCGTGGTAGAATTTAAGAAACTGATATTGGAACTGATGGGTGTAAAATTAATTGTAAAGTCTGCAGAATTATCGACACCCACACTTTGGATTTGATATGTTAAAAATCCGGTGGTTTGTCCGATTAAATCCGACGACAAATCGATGTATTTATAGTACGGATGAGCAAAATGTGCTATGGACAGATTGGTCCAAACGGTCTGTTCGCACAACTCAAAAATACGCAAAGGGTCTGGCCAAAAACCATCGTCCATGCTTCCTATTTCGGCTGTAATCGAATAAATTTTGTTTTTTGAATTAGTCTCGCCATAGCCCCAATCGTCGGCATCGCCATTGCTCTGATAGCCATAAGTTTCGTAAACTGTACCGTATCTGAAATTGTTTTGATACGACATGGTTTCAGCCAATGTTATGTAAAACAATGAGTCGTCTGAATAATGATTTTCGTAGTTCCAAGGATAAATCATCATGTTACCGTAAGAATGCCAATTGACATCGAGTTTGATGTCGTGATTTTCCAGAAACTGTTTTACAGCTTGTGTTTCAGGTTCCGAAAACGCATTGTCGCCCCTATGCCATGGATGGAAACCGATTGAGCTCGACCCCAATTCGTCATAACCGAAATACCAATCGTAATTTCGATTTAAATCTACGCCATCGGAAAAAGTCGATGTTCTTCTGTTTTTTCGATGTAAGCCTCCGCCATCGGGGTTTTCGGTTTCGTTATATACATAGCCGTCGGGATTAATTACAGGGATAAAGTACAATTCGGTTTGGTCGATCAAATAGCTTACCTCTGGATTTGTGCCATAGTTTTCGAGCAAATAATACATAAAGTAAATGAGCTGATGCAAGGACGCAGGTTCCTGCGAATGGTGAATAGATGTGTAAAGTACTTGAGGTTCAGATTCTTGAACGCCGGCATTATCCGATATTTTAACATAAAAAATATTTCGACCTTGAAAAGATGTTCCAATTTGTATTTTATCGCTTATCAAATTGGGGTAAAGCATTTTCATGGTGTCAATTTCGGCTTGAATCTCCGACCAAGTATAAAATCCGCCCATGCTTCCCAAACCTACTCCAGCAGGTTGTGGATAATCTATTGCCCTTTCGAAACATGAATGAAGCGAATTAACCGCTCTGCTTTTGGGCAATTTGTAATGGGTTTGTAGGTCATCTATCAGTACTTCGTATTTAATGTTTGCATTTTTGAGTTTGACCATGTCCTCAGCCTGGAAGTCGCCTACAAAGCTGCCATCTTTTTTCAGAAAACCTGTTAAAGGCGAAATTTGGTTGGATTGAAATTCTTGCAAGTTTGAATTATTTAGCCAAACTTTGAGTTGAATATATTGGGATTGCGACATGCTTATACCCCATGCAAAAACCAATAATAGTAGTGAAATATTTTTCATAATAGTGTAGTTATCAACTGACAAAATTAACTGAATTTTGCCGATATATTGGAACGAATTTCCAAAATAAAAGTATTATTCAACATCAAAACAAAGCTTAATCATTAATCGATTCTACTTAAAATAAGCGGCACTTTGTCCATTTTGTTTAAGTACCGATATGGCCATAGCCGCTGCTTTGTTGTTGTTA
>DYSC01000186.1 GCA_020726365.1 Porphyromonas sp. | reverse complement strand
CCAACGAATTGCACCGGCATTTGTATTTGTTGTATTTCCGATTCTAACAGCCCCGCTAACATCTAATATTTCGGTGGGGTTGTTTGTATTGATACCTACGTAACCGTTATTTATAAATCGTATAAATTCAATATTGTTGTAAGAATAACTTAAACAATTGTCAGTATGGTCGTATTTCAGCATTCCAACGTCTTGTTTATCGGCATCGGCAAAATCGATTATACTTGCACCAGCATTTCCCCCAACAATTGAAATTCTAGCCAAATCACTTGTTGCGTTGTTTTGCTGAAAACTTGCAACAGTTCCGGCATATTGTGCCATCGGTGTTCCAGACAAAATCACATGTAATTTAGCATTCGGATCAGCAGTGCCGATACCGACATTTCCGCCGGCTTCAATTTCAAAACGCTCTGTTGCATCTTCGTAAATCCTGAATTCACCGCTGGTATTTCCCATTTCCCAAAAATTACCTCCATCGGTATCCTGAATTCGGATATAAGGCAATGTGTTGTTTATGTGTAAAATTCTACTTGGATCAATTCCAATCCCAACATAACCGTTTGCTTTAAACACTACATTGCTTGTCGCATTATTTATAAAATTCAAGTCATTGTCGGCTTGTGCAGATTGAATAATCCATGTATCCGCAGCATGTGTTCCTGCATCAGCATCTATATAAAAACTTGCATCGTTTCCAGCCTCTGCTTTTATGTGCAAAAGACCTTCGGGGCTAACAGTTCCGATTCCTGTAAATCCGCCTTCTTTAATAACCATTCGTTGTCTGTAATTAGCTGAATCCAAATATTCGGTAATTTGAAAACGCTGATACCCTGCATCACCATAAACACCGGTATTCCATGCGTTCCCACCATTGGCGTCAGTAAATCTTATGTACGGAAGAGGAGCGTATATGTGCAACATATCTTTGGGAGCAAGAAAACCAATTCCGACTTTTCCGTCGTCTTGAATAATAACTTGCGAACCGTCGTCGTGTGTAGTTATAGGACGATCGTAGTGAATTTTAATATCCCCTCCTCTATTTTGAAAATAAAGCGAGGATTTTGAGCCATTGTTTCTTGCCGTTATTTCATTTTGGTCAAATACAAGGTTTCTTGCTGATGGATTTCCCAAAACCATTAATCCCGTACCCGAAGCGTATGTTGCATCGTCTGTAACCGTAGTTACGTCATCGCCATAAATATGAAAATAAACATTTGGTGTTTGTGTATTTATTCCCAATTGCCCAGTCGACAAAAATCTTGCACGCTCGGTGCTGTTTGTGTTGAAAATAATAGGTTGTGCATCGGTTGTTCCTAAGAAATTAAGTGCTGGATTAATTGCTGTGTTTCCCAAAATTGACCAATTAGCACCTTGAATTGTAAGTTCGGACCAACTTGTACCATTCCAATAGTAAAAGCGATTGACAGTTTCATCATAGACAGTTAAACCGTTTTCTGAAGGTCCAAGCGTCATTGCAGTTCTTTCGGCAGATGTCAATCGTGGAATTAGAATACCTTTATTATTGGTCGAAATATCAACATCTAAAACGGCATTAGTATTCGGAAGAACACCGTTGTCATTTATTGCAACATTCTGAGAAATAGCATTTTGTGCCAGAAAAAGCTGCGCGATAAAAATCACGAGTGATACAAAAAGATTTTTCATAATTGAGTTATTAATAAAAAAGATAATCCTCACGAATAAAATTTCACACCCTCTTTAAAATATACAGAGGGTGTGAAATTATTTAGTTTTATAATTTAATAAACACTGAAGTCAATTTTTGTTCAGTATTTCGGAGCTGTATTGTGTATGTGCCTTTCGGCAAATCGGAAACATTTATTTTTCCGTTTGTGTTTTTACCTGCTTTAACCAATTTACCGTTGTTATCAAAAATTGATATTTCATATTTTTGAATATTTTTAATACCAATATTCAAGAAATCAGAAACAGGATTAGGGTATAATTTGATTTCATCTGAATCCTGTGAAGCGATATAAGTATTCAAATCGATTACAATATCTGTTCCGTTATCTGTTCCTACAACGATCGGATTATCTGATTTTACTCTTATTCTGTATGTAGTTCCACTTGCTGTTGCGGCGGGAATTTGAGCTGTAATAGTACCATCTGTAGTTGAAGTATAAGTACCGATTGCTACTTCGTTTGTAAAATCACCTGTAGCGTCAGATAAATAAGCTGTAAAGATATTACCCGTATTGAAAAATCCTGTAATCGAGTATGGAACATCGATATTTACACCGCTTGTGCTTGTAACTGCAAAAGGACTCCCTGTAATTGTTCCTGTTGTAATTTCAGAAGAAAGAACATTAACAGTAACTTCGTTGCTTGTCAAAACAATTCCGTTAAAATTAGAACCACAAACGAGGTAATAAGTTTCAGCAACATCAAAAGAAGGCGTATAGGTAAGTCCTGTTTGAGCAGGAGCAAATGAAACATATCCGCTACCAGAAGTTGTGCTGTATTTCCACTCTCGACTTGTGGCGGTCGGCGTTTCGGTAACTGACAATGTATTTCCGGTTTGTCCAACGTAAATGGTTTGTTCGGCTACTGGCGATATGTCGGAAGTAATAAGAATAATTGAAATATCAACCCCATTATCGTTACTTGTCAATGCAGGATTAGAAGCTTTGACTCGCACTCTGTACGCTGTACTCGATGATGTTCCGGCAGGAATTGTTGCAATAATGGTATCGCCGGCAGTGAAATTTAGTGTGCCGATAG
>DYSC01000185.1 GCA_020726365.1 Porphyromonas sp. | reverse complement strand
GACTTTATACAGCGGACTCATATATAACAATTAAAAAAGGAAACTGTTACTGGTAACAATTTCCTTTTCATTAGTTGCGGAGGCCCGACTCGAACGAACGACCTTTGGGTTATGAGCCCAACGAGCTACCACTGCTCCACTCCGCGCTGTTTTGTGGGTGCAAAAGTAGTGTATTTTTTTTGTATTACAAAACATTTCGCTAATTAAATTGCTTTTGTCGCCGAAAAAAATATTTTACAAAGAAATATAGCTGATAAATTTAAAAGCTGGCACGCTGTTTGTTAACTGTTTAGTACCGAAAATCATTTTATAAAACATCAAACTACTTTACTTATGAGAACAATGAATAATTTTGCTTACTTTCTGTTTGGACTTGGAATAATGTTTATCGTATATGCTATTATATTTTTTCAATTCCTAAAACAGGCATTGCACAAAATAAAATAAAGAATTTAGTGTGCGCTTTTAATTTTATAATTCTAAACTCTAAATTCGTAACTTCTTTTCTATTTCTTATACTCTTCCCAGCTGGTGTTGAGCATATTACCCGATTTCATAAATTCGGTGTGCATTTCGAAACAAGCGTGCAGGTTGGTTGGTGTGTGGCAATGCCCCGAAAGTTCGAGGTAGCCGCGCAAAATTTCTTTGTACGCAGGGTCTACGCAGTTTTCGATAATTTCTTCGGCACGTTGTATCGGTGATTTTCCACGCAAATCAGCCACGCCATGTTCGGTAATAATAACGTTTACCGAGTGTTCGTTTTGGTCAACGTGGCTTACCATAGGCACAATAGCACTGATTTGTCCGCCTTTAGCCGTCGATGGTGTGGTAAAAATCGAAATATAGGCACTCCGGGTAAAGTCGGCCGAACCACCAATACCATTCATCATTTTCGAGCCCATTACGTGTGTGCTGTTTACATTACCAAAAATATCGGCTTCTAACGCTGTATTAATGGTTATCAAGCCCAAGCGGCGAGCCAACTCAGGGCTGTTCGACATTTCCTGCGGACGAAGTACTAATTTACTACGGAAAAACTCAATATCGGAATAAATTTCTTTCAATACAGGTGTTGTTACAGTCAGCGAACAACCACTTGCAAAACGAATTTTACCGCTACGAAGCAAAGCAATTACAGAGTCCTGAATAACTTCCGTGTACATTTCGAACGTTGGGATTTCTTCATTTGTTCCTAATGATGCCATTACTGCATTGGCAATATTTCCCACACCCGATTGGATGGGTAGAAACTCTTTGGGAATGCGGCCTGTTTTGATTTCTTTAGCAAGGAAATTAGCTACATTCTGACCAATTCTATCCGTTACTTCGTCGGTAGGTGAAAAGCCACCAGTTTCGTCATCGCGCCATGTTTCAACAATGCCAACAATTTTTTTAGGATCTACTTTAACGTAAGGTACACCCATACGATCCGAAGGCGTCATAAGCGTTAAAGGCAAACGATGTGGTGGGTTCAATGGTTCGAAAATATCATGAAAACCACGTAATTCTTTGGGGTGATTATGATTTAGCTCAATTATAATTTTGTCGGCTAAATTAGCTACAGTTGGCGAAATACCAACCGCCGAAGTCAAATAAATTTCGCCGTAAGGAGTTACATCACAGGCTTCTATCACAGCAATTGTGGGGCGAGGCATAAACCCGAAACGTAAGTGTGGTGCCAATGACGAAAGATGCATATCGAAATATGGTGCACGGTCGCAGTTAAGTGCGGTACGCAAATCTTTGTTCGACTGGTAAGGTGTGCGGAAAAGAATGGCATTGGCACGGGCAAGTGCGCCATCGAGCGAATCGCCGGTAGAAGCTCCGGTGTAAACACCAATTTTGAACTCTTTACCCTCGGCGTGAAATGCTTCAGCACGTTTTGCAATTGCTGTCGGAACATCCTTAGGGCTTCCGGCAGGTGTAAAGCCGCTAAAACCTACAATGTCGTTGTGGTTTACAATGCTTGCAGCCTCTTCGGCAGTCATAAATTTATAGTTGGCCATAAAATTGAAAAGTTTAACAGTACAACAATTAAATTGTAATGTTTTGATTTATAATTTTTTAAAGTTATTTTCGAAGGAAGAAACCGCAAAATAATCTAATTGCGGAATTTGCCCACAAAAGTACCAAATATATTTTAATTACAGAAATATTTCTCTAATTAGTTTTTAACCCAACTTTCCACCCATTAACTGGGACTCATTGCTAAACAGGCAAATATGCTGTCTGGCGGGTGCATTTGGGTACTACAAATTTTTCGTCGTTTAAAAGGTTGTTGTTTATATTTTAGTGCCTGATAAATTTGAGCAACTTTAGTTTCAGGCACTGTACAATTCCTAAAAGCGATTTTTTCACCTAATTTATTTTTGGCGGTTGTGGTCAACACTTTATGAGTAGACATAATTCTTGTTATTTAGAGTGTTTTTTTAGTCAAAAAAGTGTTTAAAAATTTGTGTATATCATTGATATTTATTACCTTAGCTAAAAATTTGATATTTATGAAACTATATAATGAATTGAAGCTTCGTTTTGACACACCTATTTGGGGTTTACATCCCGAATTAGCCCTTTTCGATATCCTTCTGGACAAAAACCCCCATTTTGTAAAATTGGTAAGCAACGACGTTCTTTTGGGGCTGAAAGAAAGCAGTTTTGGTCGCAAGGATTCACCTACTGTGGAACAAGTGCTACGCGCTGCCATATACAAAGAAATTAAACGTCTCACTTACAGAGAATTAGAAATC
>DYSC01000184.1 GCA_020726365.1 Porphyromonas sp. | reverse complement strand
GTAGAACCAATCTAATAATCTGTCAAAAAAAAATTCTTGCATATCGAGGTAGTTTTTTTGCAAACATACTAAAACCCACACGAATAAGGGTAGAATAATAATTTTTAATCAGGATGCAATTCTAACTCAACATCAATCTTTGTATATCACAATCACTGACTGCAAGTCAGCAATTATATTCAAAACGAAATCTATTACAGTGGCATGCTGTCAATCTGTCATAGATTTCATTTTTATTACACAAAAAAATATGGGGTACAGTATTTGACTTTGTCCAAATTCGATTTGCAAAATTTAAAATTTGAATGGTTTTCACAAACTGTTAATTTTAAGTATATTTGCAGTTGAATTAAATACAAACACATTACTTATAGATGACTGAAAACGAACAAATTGTTACAAAAATTGTTGAAGGAATACAAGAACGAAAAGGGAAAGAGATAGCCGTAGTTAACCTTACTAAATTGAAAGAAGCTCCATGTAGTTATTTCGTGATATGCGAAGGCGACTCCAATGTACATGTGAATGCTATTGCACAATCCATTAAAGATTATGTGCGCGAACAGATTAGTGTAAAGCCTTATGCTACTGATGGTTTCGAAAATTGTGAATGGATAGCTATGGACTACGGACAGATTATTGTTCATGTGTTTCAGCGTCAGATTCGTGCTTTTTACGATATTGAGCACTTGTGGGCTGATGCAAAAATCAAACGATTACAAAATATTTTATAAACAAAAAGCACTAAATTTACAATCCTTTTATGGAAAACAAAAAACCTGTTCCGACGTCTCCGAATGATGGAAAACCAAGTGGAAAAGCTCCCAAATTCAATATTTCATGGATTTATGGCATCATTGTTATGGTGCTTTTAGGCTCTTATTTTTTTAACGATACTCCACCGGCTAAAGATGTTCCATATTCTACTTTCGAAGAGTATGTAAAGCAAGGTGTTGTAGAAAAAATTGATGTTTTTTCAACCAAGAATACACTCGAAGCGCAAGTTTCCGAAAAATCAATTCCGACTGTTTTTGGTAAAAATTCCGAAATTTACAAAAAGGAACGTAAAATTAGTGTGCGTATTCCGTCGGTTGAAGAATTCTCGAAATTTATTAACAAAACCAAAGAAGATAAACTTTACAAAGGTGTTGTAGACTACAAAGTTAGCAGGGATTATCTTGAATTATTTCTTTATAGCATTTTACCATTTTTACTTTTAATCCTGTTTTTTGTGTTTATGAATCGCCGCATTGGTGGACAAATGGGTGGCGGTACCGGTGGTATTTTTAGTGTAGGAAAATCGAAAGCACAGGTTTTCGAAAAAGGCAGTACTGCCAACAAAACTACTTTTAAAGATGTAGCCGGATTAGCAGGAGCTAAACAGGAAATTGAGGAGATAGTTTCATTTCTTAAAAACCCAAATAAATATACCGAATTAGGAGGGAAAATACCCAAAGGAGCTTTGCTTGTAGGTCCTCCGGGAACAGGTAAAACCTTGTTGGCGAAAGCCGTAGCTGGCGAAGCGGATGTGCCGTTTTTCTCTATGTCGGGTTCCGATTTTGTGGAAATGTTTGTGGGTGTGGGAGCGTCTCGCGTTCGCGATTTGTTCCGTCAGGCAAAAGAAAAAGCGCCTTGTATCATTTTTATCGATGAGATTGACGCTGTAGGTCGTGCGCGTGGTAAAAACCCAAATATGGGAAGTAATGATGAACGTGAAAACACATTGAATCAGTTGCTTACCGAAATGGATGGGTTTGGTTCGAACAGTGGTGTCATTATTTTGGCGGCTACCAATCGTGCCGATATTTTGGATAAAGCTTTGTTGCGTGCCGGTCGTTTCGACCGCCAGATTCATGTCGATTTGCCGGATGTGCACGAACGCAAACAGATATTTGTGGTGCATTTGCGCCCGATAAAAATCAATGAATCGGTTGATGTAAACTTCCTTGCCAAACAAACTCCTGGATTTTCGGGGGCAGATATTGCCAATGTTTGTAACGAAGCGGCGCTTATTGCAGCTCGTAAAAATAAATCGTTTGTCGAAAAACAAGATTTCTTAGATGCGGTAGACCGTATTGTAGGTGGTTTGGAAAAGAAAACAAAAATTACAACCATTTCGGAGAAAAAATCGATAGCCTACCACGAAGCCGGACATGCCACCATTAGTTGGATGACCGAGCATGCCAATCCGTTGGTGAAAGTTACCATTGTGCCACGCGGCGAAGCCTTGGGTGCAGCTTGGTACTTGCCCGAAGAACGTCAATTGACAAATCGCGAACATATTTTGGACGAAATGTGTGCCACCTTAGGCGGACGTGCTGCAGAGGAAGTATTTATGAATCAAACTTCTACGGGTGCCATTAATGACCTCGAACGAGTAACCAAGCGTGCTTATGCTATGGTAGCTTATTTTGGAATGAGCGAAAAACTGCCCAACATGAGTTACTACGATTCTACCGGAAATTCGGATTATGGATTTACAAAACCATACAGCGAAAAAACGGCTGAATTGATTGACGAAGAAGCAAAAGATATTGTTGCCGAACAATACAAAAGAGCCAAGAAAATTTTAATGGATAATGCAAAGGGACATAACGAAATAGCAGAATTGCTGATTGATAGCGAAGTGATTTTTGCCGAAGATATGGAACGCGTTTTTGGTAAACGTGCTTGGACTTCGCGCAACGATGAATTGATGGCTCAAAACGGTGGTATCGACTTTTTGGACGATGTGGTAGAAGAAAAACATGCCATTGAAGCTCCTGCCGAAGATAAACCCGAAGATAAA
>DYSC01000183.1 GCA_020726365.1 Porphyromonas sp. | reverse complement strand
AGAGAAACTATCAAATCAGATTCAGATTTATCAATTGTTTCAGCATACTTTACAATATACGCATACAGTCATTTGAAAGGACAGTTAGACTCAATAAACAAATTGAAATTTCTTTTTGGTGAGCCTACTTTTATCAAAGCACTCGACCCGACTAAAGTAAATAAGCGAGACTTTAAAATTGAAGACGATAAAATTGTAATTCCTATTGAAAGCAGACTGACACAAAAATCAGTAGCAAAGGAATGTTCGGAATGGATTCAACAAAAAGTTGAAATCAAATCAATGGTAAAACCAAATTTTCTGCACGGGAAAATGTATCATGTTACTCAACAAAGCGGCGTTGAGAAAGCAATTGTTGGTAGTTCAAATTTTACGGTAAATGGACTTGGACTTGGTGGAAGCCCGAATATTGAATTAAACTTGGTGGTTGACAATGACCGTGACAGAGCAGATTTAAAAGCTTGGTTTCAAGAATTATGGGATGACAATACAGGACTTGTTGAAGATGTAAAAGCACAAGTGCTAAAATATCTTGAGCAACTCTATGTTGAGAACGAACCCGAATTTATATACTTTAAAACCCTTTTTCATATTTTCGAAAACTTTTTAAATGAACAACAGAAAGGCGGTTTGCTGTCTAACCAAACTGGTTTCTTTGAAAGCGAAGTTTGGGCAATGCTTTATGAATTTCAGAAAGATGGAGTTAAAGGTGCAATAAACAAAATACTAAAACATAACGGTTGCATTATTGCCGATAGTGTGGGTTTAGGTAAAACCTTTGAAGCACTTGCTGTTATTAAATACTTTGAACTTTTTAATGAACGTTGTTTGGTTTTGTGTCCGAAAAAATTAAAAGAAAACTGGAGCATTTACAAACAGAATGATGACCGCAACATCTTACTTGGAGATAGATTTGCATACGATATTCTTTGCCACACTGATTTAGGTCGAGACGGTGGATATTCTGGCGACATCAATCTTGAAACTGTGAAGTGGGGCAATTACGGCTTGGTTGTGATTGACGAAAGCCACAACTTTCGGGGCAATCCGATGGACAAAGTAAAGGAAAGTGGTGCGGTAAAAATGAACCGAGCCAAGTACTTGATGGAAAAAATTATAAAGAGCGGTATAAAAACAAAAGTACTGTTGCTTTCAGCAACACCAGTAAATAACAACCTTCGTGATTTGAGAAATCAGATTTTAATAATTACCGAAGGCAAAAATGATGCATTGTTTGAAACTACTGGGATTAAAGATATTGCTCTTTCATTAAAAAATGCCCAAACCAACTTTACAAATTGGGCTGACAACAAAAAGAATCCGAACAGAACGGTTAAGCAATTAATCGAAAAATTAGATTCTTCATTTTTTAAACTGTTAGATGAAATTACGATTGCAAGAAGTAGAAAGCACATTATAAATTTTTACAATGCCGAAAAAGAAGTCGGGAAATTTCCGACACGTTTAAAACCTATCTCAATCTATCCGAATATTGATTTGAAAGACCGTTTCTTTACTTACGATGCCCTTAACAAAAGAATTCTTCAATACAAATTATCAGTTTTCAATCCTTCGGCTTATATCAAAGACGATATGAAAAAGAAGTATGAAGATTTGGCTGCAACAACTGGTGTATTGGGCTTTAAGCAAAGTGACCGTGAGCATTTTTTGATTGGAATGATGAAGGTAAATTTCCTGAAACGTTTAGAAAGCTCCATTGAATCTTTTGAAATTTCAATGGACAGAACAATTCAGAAAATCGAAAATCTTGAAAATAAAATCAAAGCGTTTATAGAATCAAAACAAAAAACTCAGATAGAAGTATTAGAAGCATTGGAGCCTGATGACGATGAATTGGAAGAAAATGCAGATGATTTGGAACAATGGCAAGTAGGTAAAAAATTGAAATTTGATTTGGCAGATTTGGAGTTGACAGATTGGTTAAACGATTTGGGAAAAGACAAAGAAGCATTAATTGATTTATACAACAATGCAGTTGCAGTTACACCTGATAGAGACGCAAAACTTAAAGACCTTAAAAAGTTAATTACAGATAAAATTGCCCAGCCACTAAACATAAGCAATAAGAAAGTCATCGTTTTTACCGCATTTGCCGATACCGCCAATTATCTTTTTGACGAATTAAAAGATTGGGTTCAAAATGATTTAAAGCTAAACATTGCCTTAGTGGCAGGTTCGCAGAGCAAAACAAGTTTTGGTAAAGCAGAATATTCTCATATTCTTACAAATTTCTCTCCTATTGCAAAAAACAGAAACAAAATGAATTCAATGCCGCAAGACGGCACAATTGACATTTTGATTGCTACCGATTGTATTAGCGAAGGACAAAATTTACAAGATTGTGATTTCCTTATTAATTACGACATACATTGGAATCCAGTTCGTATAATTCAACGCTTCGGGCGAATTGACCGTTTGGGAAGTAAAAACGATAAAATTCAATTGGTAAACTTTTGGCCCACCAAAGACCTAGACAACTACATAAACTTGAAAGAACGTGTTGAATCACGTATGGCCTTGGTTGATGTTACTGCAACTGCGGACGACAATGTTTTGGCTTCGGAACAAATAGAAGAATTGATTGAAGACGATTTGAAATACCGCAATAAACAACTGAAAAAATTAAGAGACGAAGTACTCGACCTCGAAGATATGAACGAGAGTATATCGCTCACCGATTTTACATTAGATGATTTTAGAATTGAACTATTAAACTTCTTGGAAAATAACAGGACAAAACTTGAAGATGCTCCATTTGGTTTATATGCAGTTGTTC
>DYSC01000182.1 GCA_020726365.1 Porphyromonas sp. | reverse complement strand
TTGGTATACTTTTGAATTGAAATACTGGTACACTTTTCAATTAATATAAACAAAACTAATTTTATTTTAAAAAATATATTTTCAATGAAAAAAGCAATAACTTTACTTTTCGCTACTCACCTTATTTTTACCACTATAGGACAGACTAAAGTAAGCACAGAAGAACGATACGACCAATACGGACAAAAAGTATATCGCACATCGCTAAATGCCGAAGTACGTAATGGTATTTTAGTACTCGAAACACCCAAGCAGGACTATAAAGTTTGGTTCGACATGCGTATTCAAACTGATGGACAGTTTTTTTTTAATGACCAAATGAATCCCATTGGTGATGGTTTTAGCATTCGTAGAGCTCGTTTTGCAGTAAAAGCGAATCTCACTAAAAATTGGTTTGCCGAATTAGACTTAAATGCTGCAAACGGTGCTTTGGAATTGGAAGATGCTATTATCCAATACAATTTTAGCGACGATTTAAAAGGATTGAACACCCGAATTGGAAATTTTAAAGAGCAGTTTTCCATGTCGCAAACGGCATCATCGCGCTATTTCAACTTTATGGAACGCGCTATGGTGGTAAATACTTTTGCTCCTTCGCGCCATTTGGGTTGGGATGCTACTTACAGTGGGAAGTATTTTTTGGCTGCTGGTGGATTGTTTTTTCAGGAAGTAAAAGACTTAGAAACACTTACTTATGTGGAAGATAACAACAAGGATTTTGGGCGCGACCAAGGCTATTCGCTCACCGGAAAACTGGTATTGCAACCTTTTGGCGAAAACAAAAATCACGGCATTCATGCTGCTTATGCTTATTCGTACCGCACTCCCAAAACCGATGTTGACCCTGCCGAATATGGTATGGCTCGTTACAGCACACGCTCATTGAGCAGTATTAATCGTAAAAAATACTTAGATACCGATTTAATACCTGATTTGGATCACGAAGTAGTTTCGAATATTGAGTTGGCGGGGTTTTATCATGGATTGGAGTTGCAAAGCGAAATTATAAATAATAAAACATTTAGAAAAAATAACCTCGAAACGCTCAGTTTTAGTGGGTTTTATGTACAAACAGCTTATTTGCTTTTTGGAGGTATACAACTTTACGACAAATCGCAAGGCGAATTTAATCAACCAGAAAAAGGTAAAAAATGGGGCGATGTGGAACTCACACTTCGCTACGATTATATAAACCTTAACGACAAAGACATTGTGGGCGGCTCAGCCGAAGGGTACACTGCTGGAATCAACTTTTATGCGGCTCGCAATTTTAAATTTCAGCTGAATTACAGTTACTTAAACCACGACCGCTACGCAAGCGGCAAAGGAAAACTATATGTAGGACACGATGTGAACGGTGCATTAACCAAAGACCCAACAAAGGTGGTAGATGCTGCGGGCAAAGCCGGTAACGATTACGGACAAGTAGGTGTAAGATGTGAAATTGACTTTTAATACAAAAACAAAACAGTATGAATCGTATTTTTAATATTTCAAATAGCATTATTCTCTTAACAATTTTAAGTACATCCTGTGTTGAAGATAAACTTTATATTGCAGATGAAAACAAACCCGTAGAACCAATTAAATCAGAAGTATCAATAAACGAAGTGTTTGCAAATGGAGATGCTGCAACTTATTCGGATTGGGTCGAATTGTATAATGATTCGGAGATTGCTGTTAATATTGGCGGATACTCTATTTATGATGAGGGCATAAAGAGTGGTGCTAAATCAAAACGCGTTATTGCCGAAGGCATTACAATACCAGCTAAAAGTTTTTTGGTGCTTAATACGGATATCGATGCCAACGAAACGGTTTTATTTGGCCTAAGTACCACATCCGAAACTGTTTACCTCGAAAATAAACAGGGAGTAGTTGTATCACAAATTAGCTGGGATGCTACCATTTTGGGGGAAACCGACCTGAAAAGTGGGAAATCCTATGGTCGCAAACCGGATGGTTCAACAAACTTTGTGATTTTTACTACTCCTACCAAAGGAACTTCGAATAATAATGCAAATTGACATCACAACATCAGTATGGCACAAGAGATTGAACGAAAATTTTTAGTTAAATCCGATGTATATAAATCTGAAGCCTTCGAAACTGTTCGAATTAAGCAGGGTTATTTATCGTCAGTTCCAAGTCGTACCGTTCGCATTCGTATCAAAGCTAACAAGGGATTTATTACCATTAAAGGTGAATCAAACCAAAGTGGCACAAGCCGTTACGAGTGGGAAAAAGAAATTCCGGTGGATGAAGCAGAAGAGTTGCTCACAATATGCGAAACCGGTGTAATCGATAAAATACGTTATAAAATAAAAAACGGAACTTTTGTGTATGAAGTAGATGAGTTTTTTGGCGAAAATCAAGGTTTAGTAATAGCCGAAATAGAACTCACATCCGAAAACGACAGTTTTAACACTCCGGAATGGTTGGGCACAGAAGTAACGGGTGATGTAAAATACTACAATTCAAGTCTGTCAAAAAATCCATATTTAAAGTGGTGAAAACTAATCGAGAAAAACCTGAGAATTTATTTGTTTAACCCAGCTTTCCAAACCTCACCAACCAAACGTTAAACAACAGTTAAAAACGCAGTGATTTTAGGTAGTTTCATAGTTGATTTCACCAGCCAATAATTAAATGCCAACCTGTTTATATTAATTGAAATACTGGTATACTTTTCAATTAATATAAACATACTTTAATCTTTTATCTCAACAAATTCGTAAAATATTCTGTATCATCCACTTAGGGGTGCTGAGTAGTTACGGATAGCTGCAAAATGGGTTAAAAATAAAT
>DYSC01000181.1 GCA_020726365.1 Porphyromonas sp. | reverse complement strand
GTTATAAATTCTTCTTTTTGCATGTTTCGTTATTAATTGTAAATATATTTATATTTCTGCTAAAACTTAGATATGTTTTCACTCAAAAACTTGTAGTGCTCTTTTTTTAGAATTCAAACTTGGTCTGGGAAAGTGATTTGCACGCTGGTTCCTTTGCCTTGTTGACTTACAATATTGAGCTTGGCTTTATGGATTTCGATAAACTCTTTGCTGATTTGGAATCCGAGTCCCGAGCCTTTTTCGTTTAAAGTACCGCGTTCCGAAGTGTGAATTGATTGGTGGAGTAAGCTGTCAATTTTGTCGGGAGACATGCCCAAACCATTGTCTTTAAATTCGATAAAAGTGTTTCCATTCGACGCTCTTGCTGTAATATCGATTTGTCCCCCTTTGGGTGTAAATTTGATAGCATTCGATAACAAATTGCGGCAAATGGTTTCTAACATAAATTGATCGGCAAAAATACTGCTTTTTAGAATAATCAAACGAACTTCGATATTTTTCGCATCTGATACTCCGATGAGCAAGTCAATCGATTTGTTGAGTATGTCTTTTATTCGAATCTCTGTTGGCGAAAAGTCGATGCGACCAGTTTGAATGCGTGACCACTGCAAAAGATTATCGAGCAAATCGAAACTTTGTCGGGCGGCATGATGTATTTGGTTCGAATAATTTAAAACATCGTGACAATTATGTTCTGATACAGCGTGTTGTATTAGGTCGTTATAGCCTAAAATAGCGGTATAAGGTGTGCGTAAGTCGTGTGCAATTATCGAGAATATTTTGTCCTTAGTGGCAATAAGCTCGATTAATTTGCTATTCTGAATCTTGATTCTATTTTCTTTTTCAACTAAATTTGTTACATCTGCTACCGTTCCTAAGGCTTTGTAAGCTCTGTTTTGATGGTCGTAGAAAATAATACATCGTTCGTTTACATACTTTGTTTGACCATTTCTGAGTATAATACGGTGAATAATATTGTAGTTTCGTTTTTTGTCGATTGCATCTCGATAGGCCATTAATAATCTTTCTCGGTCTTCGGGATGAACAAAATTTATAAACCCATCGAGGCTAAGCACGATATCAAGTGGGTGTTCATCAAATATTTTGTAAACCTCGTCCGACCATTCAAGCTTATTCGTTTGGATATGATGCACCCAATGTCCAATTTGTGCGGTTTCTTGGGCTAATTTTAAATACGTCTCGCTTTGTTTTAGCTGATTTTCAATTTGTTTTATTTCGGAAATATCGACTGCAATGGTATAATTGTATAATTTACCAAAAATTTCGAAAATAGTAGCTGTAAGCAAAACGTCCAGAGCGTTCCCCGTCTTTGGGTAGATTTGAGCTGGAATATTTCGGATGACTTTACAGTGTAAAAATTCTTCTTTAATTCGATCGCGCTGCTCGACGGATAAGATGTTCAATTCGCTAGCCGTTTTACCTATTACTTCCGACTGATGAAAGCCTAGCTTGTCGACAAATGCTTGATTGACTTCAATATAACGCCCTGTTTCAAGATCGCTTATGCCACAAATTGAAGGGTTGAGTAGAAATGCAGTCGAAAATTTTATTTCCGATACTTTAAGTGCCGAGATATCTTTGCTCACCCCAAACCAGACCTTTTGCCCATTCCAAACACCCGCTTTTACTCTCGTTTCGACGGAAATCAAGTGTTTATTTTTGGTTAATAGCGGGGTGTATATTGCTTCGATATTCTGCTTAATAGCATAGTCGATAAGTTCTTTTGCTTCTTCATGTCGTGATTCAGGGTGAATTTTTAACAATGGATATCGAACAAGCTCGTCTTTTGTATAGCCCAATTTATCCATTGCGCATTGGTTCAGATCCACAATTACGTCATTTAAATCGACAATAAAAAACATGTCGTTTGAGTTGTTGAAAAAAGTTCTTAGGTTTTCTTCGCTTTCGATTATTGCTTTTTCCAAGCTCAATTTTTCAGAAATATTTTTGAATACACAATTGGTCATCAAAAAATTTCCATTCGAATCGGATAGGGTACTAGAGTCGAACTGTACATTAATTAAACCACCTTTTTTAGTTTTTATTTTTAATATTATACCTGTAGAGCGTTTGGTTTTAATCAATTGTCCGAACCCTATTTTAAATGCATCTACCGACTCGGCATCTAAAAAGTGTGTAAATTCTTGCCCAATTACATCCGCTTTCTCGTACCCAGTTTCTTTGCACCATGCACTATTGACCACGATTAAAACGCCATTTTTATCCAAAGATTGAAATGGAATGGGCGCTTCTTCGTATAGATTGATTGAAGCTATCTTTTGATAGTTAAGGTATAAAAAAAGATCAGATTCTTTTCTATTTTCGACATCTTTGGCTTGAACCAATAAATGTTGCAATTTTTCTATTTCTATTTCAAGAAATGAGATGTAGTCCGATTTACTCATTTTTCTTTATTTATCATAGAAGTGAAATATACTTCTTATAGTCCTTTGGGGTGCAATTAAGTCAAAAATCAAGTATAAAACGAAGTAATTAGTTCGCTAATAGCCGCTTTTTGTCTTTGTAAATATAACTACAACAACAAGTTAAAAAAAATGATAAATGTTCAAAAATTCGTATTTTTTACAAAGTAGGGTTTTGTAGTCGTTAAATACCTTTTTTAAAAGACGAAGGACATTGCCTTATCACATTTTATCAAACTAATAGATTATTAATTTATTAGCGTAATAGAGCTGTACTTCGTTCTGTTAAGTTCAAAGTGTAATAAGTATGATACATAAGAGGGGTTCTGAAAATTAGATTTTTTGAGGCGGACAAGATTTTAAAAC
>DYSC01000180.1 GCA_020726365.1 Porphyromonas sp. | reverse complement strand
TAATGGTACATTGGCAATAGAAATTATTGATGAAAATACGCACCTTTCGCTAATGCTATAAAAATTACGATAGGCTGTAGCTAAAACAATATTTAGAGATCAATTGTTATTCAATCAAAAAGAAGCTTTGTACATTTGCAGTGTGTTTGCATTTCAAGCACTTTTGATAAATTATTTTGAATTGTAAATTGTATAATCTAATAGACTTCACTATTCACTTAAAGATTATAAAAATATGAGAACATTAAATATCTCAATATCAGACTTTGAGTATAATCAGTTTGGTATAAATACCGACAATTTGTCATTTACAGAATTTGTAGAAATTGTTAATAATGAACTTTCGAAGCAAATGCTAAATAAATGTATTCACCTATCCGAAAAATACAAGCTTTCAACGTTGACAATGGATGAAATTAGCTATGAAGTAAATGCAGTTAGGAATGCAAAGAATAATCATTGATACAAATGTATTAGTTTCGGCTTTAATACAACGTAATTATCCCTATTTTATAGTCTATAATTATGTTTTCGAAAATCTTGTTGAAGTTTGTATCTCAAATGACTTATTTCAGGAATATCTATAGGTTTTAAATAGACCAAAATTCAGTAAATATCCAGATTTTATAATTAAAGCTGAATTAGTTTTAACTCAAATAGAAGCAAAAGCTTCAAAGTTTCAACCAACGCAACAAGTTAATGTTATACAAGATGATGCCGATAATAGACTATTGGAGCTTGCTTTAGTTTCAAAAGCTGACTTTATTATTACAGGCAATACGAATGATTTTACAATGAGTCATTTCCAAGGAACAAAGATTGTTTCACCAAAAGAGTATTGGGAATTTTTAAAATAGTTACTCAATTTCCTTCACGGTGCCAACCGCTCCGTTTTCCATATCCCATTTTCCAATTTTGTATAAAAAAGCCGATCGTGAAGTCGGTTAGGGCGCCCTTGCCAAAACTCGAATGTGTCAGGCTGAATCAAATAACCGCCCCAATGCATTGGCTTAGGTACGTTTTCGCCAAATGTTTGTTTTATTTCGTCGAAACGATTTTCTAAAAATTCTTTGCTCTCAATTACCTTACTTTGTGGCGAAGTATATGCCCCAATGCGGCTGTCTAGCGGACGGGAATTGAAATAATCCACCGAAACGTGTTCAGGCACTTTTTCCACTTTTCCGGCTATGCGCACTTGTCGCTCCAACGATTCCCAAAAAAACAGCACCGCAACACGGTTATTTCCTGCTAATTGCTGCGCCTTATTGCTTTCGTAATTGGTATAAAACACCAATCCGTTTTCGTCGAACTCTTTGAGCAACACCACCCTCGAGTGCGGTTGAAGCTGTTCGTCGACAGTTGAAACAATCATGGCCGTAGGCTCCATTTCAGCACTTTTCAGAGCATCATCGAGCCATTTACGGAACTGAATTACAGGAGATTTTTCAGCAACACTTTCGTTGAGCGAAGCTATTTCGTATTGTTTTCGTATATCGCGCAGCATATTTTTTATTTTCACAAAACTCAAACAAATAGTTGTTGCAATTAGTTTATTACTTGTTATTTTACTTCAGATTTAAAAGTAAAAAACTGTCAATGCCTGAAATATGTTGACCACTTTTAAGTAACAAATTTACAAAAAGAGTGAGTATTATGGCACGATTAAATGATTTAAAAATGAGTACCGCTGAACGTCGTCGACGTCGATTCAGTGACAATTTCAAGATAAAACTACTTTTGCTTTGAATTCTTTGCTGAATTTTCTCCTCGATGTTGACATAAAATTTTTGTTTAAAGATAATACAATTCTATCTTATCTTAATGTCCTGTTTTAGGGGAGTATCATACTGATAAATTGCTCCCCAGCAGAGCTTATTTCCTCTTCAACTTTCTGAAAACAAAGATAATACATTTTTTGCTTAAATACTAAAAAAATATAAAAACACTCTTGATATTTGGGTTACAACATAGAAGTAGTTACCAAAAATCATTACTTTTACAACTCGATTGTTCAAACATAAACTTTACAATAATATGATTATACTTCTTTCTCCAGCAAAAATACAAAACTTTAAACCACAACAAGTTACGGATAAATATTCCATACCACATTTCACGAAAGAGGCTAAACAATTGGTCGACTTGATGCGGCAATTACATCCTACTGAGTTAAGTAAACTATTAGACATTAATAATAAACTGACGGAGCTGAATTACGACCGTTATTTCAATTGGCATGTTCCATTTACATCTGCTAATGCTAAACAGGCAGCTTTGGTGTTTGATGGCGAAGTTTTCAGAGGACTTAACGCTCAGACTTTTACTGAATCCGATTTTGAATTTGCACAGCAACATTTAATCATTTTATCAGGGCTTTATGGCGTACTTCGTCCACTCGATTTGATACAAGGGTATCGGCTGGAAGTAAGTTCGGCACTGAGAAACGAAAACGGAAGGGATTTGTATGCATTTTGGCAACCAAAAATTACCAAATATGTTTTAAACGAACTAAAAAGCACAACGCCACAATTAATTATTAATCTGGCATCGAGCGAATATTTTAAAGCGTTAGATTTGAAAAACAAAAAAGTAAAAGTCGTTGACTTTGAATTTCTCGAATATAAAAACGACAACCTCAAGCCAATTGTAATTTATACCAAAAAAGCGCGCGGAATGATGGCACGGTACTTGATTACGAACAAAATAAGCAACTTAGAAGATATAAAAGGGTTTAGCGATGGTGGTTATTGGTTTAATCCGCAACTATCGACCGAGAGTAAGTTGGTGTTTGTGAGATAAGTTAGAAAAAT
>DYSC01000179.1 GCA_020726365.1 Porphyromonas sp. | reverse complement strand
AACCTTATAACCTATTTAAAAATAGCTTTGAAAATATCATTTCCATTTGCAAAAAGCAACAGTCCCATTAAAATAAAGAAACCTGCTGATTGGGCATATTCCATAAATTGTTCGCTGGGTTTGCGGCGGGTTATCATTTCGTAAAGTAAAAATATTACGTGTCCCCCATCAAGTGCCGGAATAGGTAAAATATTCATAAATGCCAGAATAACAGAAAGTAAAGCTGTCATCGACCAAAAAATCTGCCAATCCCATGTTTTAGGAAACATTTTACCAATACTGCCAAAACCGCCAAGCTGCTTTGCACCTTCTTTGGAGAAAATTAATTTTAGTTGTTTAGTGTAACTTGTTAATGTTTCCCAGCCCATATTGATACCCGCTGGAATAGACGCAAAAAATCCGTATTCTGTTTTTTTAGTTTTGAAAAACAAATTGACCATATTTACGGCAACACCCAATTTCCCATTTTCTGAAATCAGAACTTTGGTGCTGTCCGCTTTCCCATTGCGATAATAACCAATATTTATTTCTTTGTTTTTTGATTCAGCAAGCTCAGTTGCTACATCTTGAAAAATAAAAAGCGGTTTTCCGTTTACCGAAATAATACTATCACCTGCCATTAGTTTGGCAGCTTCGGCAGCACTTCCTGCACTAACTTCGGCAATTACAAATGGATGACGAACTGATACCAAGTCTAATTCTTCGGCAGCTAAAATTTGTTGCGATAAATCAGCTGGAAGTTTTATGTTTGTTTCAGCTCCATTGCGGTTTACTAAAACATTTTGTTTGCCTTCGATAAGCACCATCTCAATAAAATCGGCTCGTTTCTCAACTGAAACACCATCTATCGAAATTACATTATCGCCATTTTTTAAACCTAATTCATTCAATGTTTTTGAAAAATGCAAACCATATTTTGCTTCGCTAAATGGAAGATATTCCTCGCCCCAAGTGAATAAAACGGCAGAATAAATAACCATTGCCAATATAAAATTCACTAAAACTCCACCAGTAATGATAGGTAATCGTTGCCATACGGGGCGTGCACGGTATTCCCAATTCTGCGGAGGCAATGCCATTTGCGCTTTGTCCATTGATTCGTCAATCATGCCGGCAATTTTACAATAGCCACCTAATGGCAACCAACCAATTCCCCATTCTGTGGTTTCGGGATATTTACGCCAATCGCCGTCGGGTAATTCGTTGAGCGGAATTGGCTCCAATAATGGCTTTTTCTTTTCATCCAACATAAGGTCGCCATCGGCATCCTTGCGTGGTCGTTCGTTGGCTGGAACATTTTTTGCAAATAATCTCACTTCCCATTTTCCGTCTATTTTTTTAGCTCTGATAAGCGAAAATTGCGGATTGAAAAACATATAAAATTTATCCACACGAACATTAAAAAGGCGCGCAAAGAAAAAATGCCCGAATTCGTGCAAAACTACTAAAATTGATAAACTAAGAATGAGCTGTAATGCTCTGATTAAGAATGTTTCCATTAAATATAATTGTTGTTTATTACTTGCCCCAAACCCCTAAAGGGGCTTAAAATTATAACGAGATATTTCTCCCCTTTAGGGGTTGGGGGTTATTTTATTATCAAATTTTTTGTCAAAATACGAATAGCCGCATCCGTTGCTACATAATCTTCGTACGTTGGTTGAGCCACAAAATGTGCTTTTGCCATTACCGATTCAATAATATCGCTCATTTGCAAAAATCCGATTTTGTCTTTTAAAAATTCAGCAACAACCACTTCGTTAGCAGCATTCAAAATGCAAGGCATATTTCCACCACGTTCCATAGCATAAAACGCAAAAGCTAAATTCCGAAATCGCTCTATATCAGGTTTTTCGAATGTAAATTGCGAACAGATATTGAAATCTAATCGTGGAAAACTTGTTTTCAGTCTATCCGGATATGTAAATGCATACTGAATCGGCAATTTCATATCGGGTAAACCCATTTGCGCTTTTATCGAGCTATCGGCAAACTGAACCATCGAATGAATAATCGACTGCGGATGAACCACCACATCGATTTGCTCCGGCGTTACACCAAAAAGCCATTTTGCTTCAATCACCTCAAAACCTTTATTCATCATGCTGGCCGAATCAATCGTAATTTTAGCTCCCATATCCCAATTAGGATGTTTGAGTGCCTGCGCACTTGTTACATGTTCGAGTTCACTTATCGATTTTGTACGAAACGGACCGCCCGAAGCTGTAAGTATGATTTTCTCAACCGGATTATTTCCTTCGCCCACTAAACACTGAAAAATAGCAGAATGTTCAGAATCAACCGGAAGTATAGCGGAATTATGTTTTGCCACTAAATCGCAAATCAACTCCCCAGCCACAACAAGCGTCTCTTTATTTGCTAATGCAATTTTTTTTCCGGACTTTACGGCACTAATTGTCGGTTTCAATCCCGAATAGCCAACCATAGCTGTTAATACAATATCAACAGGCTGCATTTCGGCAATTTGAGCTATAGAATCGGCTCCGGCAAATACTTTTATGGGTAAATCGTTCAACGCATCCTTTAATTTCAAATAATGCGCTTCGTTGGCAATTGCCACCATTTCGGGTTTAAATTTTCGTGCTTGCTCAATTAGTAAATCCACCTGATTATTGGCAGTAAGTGCATACGCTTCGAACAGCGAATCATTATCAGCAATCACCTCAAGTGCCTGTGTACCAATGGAGCCGGTTGAACCAAGAATTGCTATTTGTTTTTTGTTTTCAGACATAAAAATGATAAACTGATTTGAGAAAGTGATAACTTAATTTTGTGATATGTATCAAATACTTTATAAC
>DYSC01000178.1 GCA_020726365.1 Porphyromonas sp. | reverse complement strand
CTATAAATAAACGTCGAAGGTCTAAGGTCGAAAGTCTTTAGACCTTTGTTTTCTAAAAATGGGGCATGCCCCATTTCTTAATAACAACAAAATCACCATGAAACTCCAACTTAAAAATCCAATAGTATTTTTCGATCTCGAAACAACAGGTACTAACATTGTATCTGACCGTATTGTTGAAATTTCGTACCACAAAGTATCGCCAAACGGACGCGAAGAAACAAAAACCATACGTATAAATCCTGACATGCCAATCCCCAAAGGATCTTCTGATATTCATGGTATTACTGATACTGATGTAGCCGATTGCCCCACATTTAAAGCTGTAGCAAAAGAAATTGCTCGCGATATAGAGGGTTGCGACCTTGCAGGCTACAATTCCAATCGGTTCGACATTCCGCTGTTAGCCGAAGAATTGCTCCGCGCCGAAGTGGATGTTGACCTTACAAAACGAAAATTTGTGGATGTACAGGTTATTTTTCACAAAATGGAAGCGCGTACACTTGTAGCTGCATATAAATTTTACTGCGACAAAGATTTAGTGGGCGCTCATGGAGCCGAAGCTGATACGTTGGCTACTTACGAAGTGCTTATGGCACAACTCGACCGCTATCCTGAATTGAAAAACGATATTGACTCTTTATCGAAGTTCACTACACAAAATAACAATGTGGATTTTGCCGGACGAATGATTTATAACGATAAAGGCGAGGAAGTGATTAATTTTGGTAAATATAAAGGTCAAAAAGTAACTGATGTGCTTGTAAAAGATCCCGGCTATTATGGTTGGATAATGAGTAGCGATTTTACACTTCACACCAAAAAGGTTCTCACTAATATTAAACTACGCAGTTTAAACAAATAATATTTTTTAGTTAAAAACTATATGTTTAAAAGGCAACTTATTAGCATTACGTTGTTTTCGTTTTTGTGCATTTATCTCCCTGCACAAATTCCTGCAAACTATTACGATAAAGCCATTGGAAAACAAAGTGCCGAACTTAAAACTGCATTGCATGAAATAATTAATCCACACACATTTTTAGAGTATTACTCATCTGCAACTTCGTTTAGAACTACCGATTGGCATCCCGATGGCTATTATTGGGATATGTATTCGAATAACAAACGAAAAGATTGGAATAATGGATACACATACCTAAATAGAGAACATAGTATGCCGAAAAGCTGGTTTGGAGTATCTTCCGATGAGGTTAACGATTATCCCATAGCTACTGATTTATACAATCTTTACCCCTCGGACGTAACTGCTAACGAAGCAAAATCGAACAATGCGCTTGGAGTGGTGGGCGCGAATATTTATTTTTCGAACGGTGTAGTGAAAGTAGGTAAAAACACCTATCAGGGTTATAATGGAACTGTTTTTGAACCCGCCAACGAATACAAGGGCGATTTTGCGCGTGGATATATGTATATGGTAACAAGTTACGAAAATTATGCGAACACTTGGCAAAGTACCGGAACTTCCTCAATGTTACAGCGCAATACTTATCCGGTTTTTAATACGTATGCGGTCAACTTATTGATGGAATGGCACAGGGTTGACCCTGTAAGTTCAAAAGAAATTAACCGTAATAATGCAGTATATCGTCTTCAAAATAACCGAAATCCGTTTGTCGACCATCCATTATTAGCCGAATACCTTTGGGGAAAGTTTGTTGGTGAAGCTTGGGATGGCACCGGAGATGAACCTGAAACCAATTCTCCATTGATTTACAAATACAATGCTGATAATAATACGGTGTTTGTGCAACTCAAAAAGCCTGCTGAAGCAACTTTTGCTATTTATTATTTATCGGGAAAATTGAAGCAAACTGGAAAAGTTGATGCCGGTTCGCAAATTTTGCTCCGCGATACAAATACACAACACAACTACGAAAAAGGAGTTTATATTCTATCAGTTTATGCCGGAGGATTCCGCAAAACGGTCAAATTATTGGTTTATTAGCAGCATTTCAAAACATTTATTTAGCTGAAATTGTTTACTTTAGATAGATAATACAATTCTTCATACAAAATAAAAGGTTATGAAACAAGCAAATCACATCACTCATTTACTTTTTGCCATAGTGCTGATACTTGCCGGTTTTTCGCAAATTTCGGCACAACAAAGCGAGCTTTTTGTCACTTACAAAGCTACAGTTGTCGATAAGCAGACATGTACGCCTCTTGCATTCGCAGGAGTTACTGTTGATGGAACCAACTACACAACGGTTACAAATACCGATGGCGAATTTGCTATTAAAATTCCAACCGATATAAAAGATGCTAAACTTAGTATTCAGTACATGGGCTTCAAATCTAAGAGCGTTTCTATTTCTGAATTTAAAAACGACAAAAGTAAAATTGAATTGGAGCCAGTGGCTGTGGAACTTCCCGAAATAAGTGTTATTTCAAAAGATGCTGAAAGTTTGGTAGTTGGTGTGTTTGAGAAAAAGGGTGAAAATTATCCGTTGCAGGAAGAGCAACTTACCGCATTTTATCGTGAAACTATACGTAAAAACAGAACCTATGCATCGCTTTCCGAAGCAGTAGTAGATGTAAACAAACAATCGTACAATTCTTATAGAGCCGATGTGGTAAAAATTTTCAAAGCCCGTAAAAAAACAGATTATGGAAAAGTTGATACGCTCGTTTTTAAACTTATGGGAGGTCCATTTAACTCACTATATTTGGATTTATTGAAATATCCGGAGATGATTTTTACTGATAAAATGTTAGAAAACTACGATTTCGAATTCGAGCGTTCAACCAGAATAGACAAGCGTTTAATTTATGTAATCAATTTTAAACAAAAACAACACATTGAAGAGCCACTCTATTATGGGA
>DYSC01000177.1 GCA_020726365.1 Porphyromonas sp. | reverse complement strand
CGCCTTTTTTGAGCCATTTCCACCAAACTTTTTATTTCAATATTACTCACACTGTCTTCCGTTTTTTTATAGGTAGGTTCAAATTCCAATGCACCCATGCCGCGCGAACCCGTATAACAAAGCTGCTCCACAGGATTCATGCTGTTTTCCGGACGGCCATTCTGCGCTAACCATAAATTTATCAGCCGATTACCGTATCGGTCGGGCAATGTATCGGCTAATAATCCAGACAAACCTTTGAAAGTCGAAACGGTTTCATCTTTTGCTTTTCGTAGTTCCGGAAAGCGATAAATGCGGTCGCCGTTACTCAATGGCATTTTCAGTGGCGACAAATCCCAGCCCATAGCAATGAATTTTTTGTCGTACTCAAAGCTTGCAAGCTGCTGTTGGTTATCCCAGCGTATAGCACCAACGGTTTCGCCCCATATTTTTACAATTGCTGCGTCTACCATCCTATATCACTTACTATGTTATCGGGTAAATTTAATTTTCGAGCTCGCTTGCGGCCTTTCATTTTCATTTTAGCATAAGCAATGGGGCTTATTTCGTCGAAGGGCTTAAAAACTTCCATCACATGCAATAATTGCAACGTACGTAAAATTTGTATAAAATTACTGATAGATACATTTTCGCCCCGCTCCAACAAACTTAATGTAGAGCGACTCACACCTGCCTCTTCGGCCACTTGGCTTTGCGATTTGTTTTGACTTACGCGTTCGCGTTTTATATAATGACCGATTGTTTTGCTCAATGCTTGATCGGTCATTGCATACCATTCGTTGCTTGATATATCATTCATAAAGTATTATTTTTAGGGTTTATGATTTATATCCACTGCAAATACACTACTTTATTTTTGATTTCGCAAATATTTTCATAAATACATTATATGTCATTAAATATATGCTGTATTTATATATAATGAATGATATATAATGCAAAAAAGCAATTACAATCGGAAAGATTATAATTGCTTTTCTACTTTATTTAATACGCTTTGGAATGGTAGTAGACCATTTTTTAGGAGTGTCCACCAATTACAATACGCATAATTTTCAGATTGAGCGTAAAAAACATGATTAGTTGCAAGGGGAAAAATTTACGCCAAAAAAGGGTATTTTTTGTTGGTTCGGTAGCAAACGATTTTTGGCTATAGGGAACGATTTTTTCAATTTCTTTTTTCATATATCTTTCATATTATCAATTAATCATTACATTATCAAATTAATAAATTAATACATAATCACATCACCACAACTTGTCCGTCCACTGACGGATCATCTTACTCAGGAATCATCCACCAAAGAGGGAGTGCTTTCGCTTTGTACAGAAACATATAGTGCATAAACAATTTCATCCAGTGCCCGGCAAGTCCGATTACGCCAACAGTATCGTCGATATTGCGTCCCCATTGAGGATATTTTTCCCAATCAGGCACAATCGGATTAACAGTCATAACAGCAGCCTGCCCATCAATAATTCCGTAGCCTGCCGACACGATACATGCAGCACCCATTTTTCCCATCGATGCTTTGTGTTTGTTTTCTTTGGTACCTGTTTTAATTTTGGCCACTACATTTTCAGCCACCACACGCCCAATAACACCCGATGGCATTCCTGTACGTGGAGGTGTGGGATATATAAATGTGCCGTTTTTACTTTGCATAGGCTTTGACATAGCATGTGGCGGAGCAAAAGCAATACCTGCTGCATAAACATTATCGTAGGCAGGACACTGATATGTACTTGGCCAGTCGGATGCTTTCCATTCTTCGTAAGGCTTAACAGTGTAATCGGCATCTACTTTCATAAATCCATTTGGAGCAAAAACGGTAGGAGTTATATCTTCGTCATGCTTATTATAGGCTTTCATACCAGCACCGGCAAAACCTGGTATCAACATAGCAAAATCGAATTGCTGTGTGTGGTATTCTCCATCCAAGGTTTCGTAATGAACCAAACCCTCTTCAACCTTATTTACTCCTGCACCGGTTATCCAACGTATTCCATATTCTGAAAATACAGATTCTGAAAATATTTTTGTAGGAGTAATATATCCCCCGCGTTTCACATAAGCGCCACCCATACCAAAATCACCCAGTTCATATTCGTTGGATATCCACACAATATCAGCAAGGTGATCTAATTTTCGTTTTTTTACTTCAAAAGCAATATTTAACGAATACTCAAACGCAGCCCCCTGACAGGTAGCCATGGGGTGTCCGGTACCAATTAAGAATGTTTGTCTTTCGCCTTTCTCCATTTTGGCTAAATTTTTTTGTAGGTTATGCCATGCTTCGGCAGCATGCTGAAAAGTACAAACGGAGTCAGTAAAACCTTCGGGACCAAGACCTTGTGTGGCGGCAAAATTTAATTTTGGACCGGTGGCATTTATAAGGTAGTCGTATTCAATATTTTCTTCGGTATCTTTTTGTGTACCAACAATATGTTTTATTTTTACATAAGGAGTAGTTGATTTCGTATCACCTTCGGGGTGTAACGAAACTGCCAATGCTTGCTTATAACTAATTCCTTGACGTTTATAAACCGGAGCAAGTTCAAATTTCACTTGTTCGGGAGTCATTAAACCCATTCCAACCCAAATATTAGAGGGTATCCATTGATAATTACTGTTTGGGCTAACAACTGTAACCTGGTGATTTTTACCAAGTTTTCGTTTTGCAATCAGAGCAGCAGTATGACCGGAAATTCCGGCACCCAAAATAAGAACTTTTGCCATAAATATTAGATTAGTAATTGAATTACAATTTGCGTATAGGCTTTTTGTAACCTATACGCAAATGTATAATTAATTTTTCAATTAATCATCTACTTTTTTACTATTTTATAACAAATACCATTTTCAA
>DYSC01000046.1:13572-14981 GCA_020726365.1 Porphyromonas sp. | reverse complement strand
TTTAGGCTACACTGGAGTTGATTTTTATTAATATTTTTGTTTATTCAAAAACAATTATCTATTTTTGTGAACTGAACATACGAATAATTAGCATGAATAGTTCCCAAAAAGCAGAATCTGATTTGATATTTAATTTGTATAACGATTCCCGAACGGTATATAGGTTGAACGATATTGCGCTGTTGTTAGGCGAAAGTAATTTTGTGTCGTTAAATAAGCGTTTGAATTATTTCGTTCGTACGGGCAAGTTGCAAAATCCACGCAAAGGCATTTATACCAAACCGATTTATAAAGTAGAGGAACTTGCATGTCGTATTTTTATGCCTTCCTATATTTCGTTGGAATATGTATTGCAGCAATCGGGGGTTGTTTTTCAGTATAGCTCTCAAATTAGCTCTGTTAGCTATTTAAGTAGAAGCGTAGATATAAATGATAAAACTTTTGTTTTCCGAAAAATAAGAAGTGCTATTTTAGTTGATACTACAGGATTAATTCGCCAAACTAACGGCGTAAATATTGCCACACCAGAGCGGGCATTGTTAGACACGATGTATTTGAATGGTGATACCTTTTTCGACAATTTGAATTTAATCAACAAGGAGTTGCTTTACAAATTAGTACCTCTATACAATTCAAATAAGTTAACAGAACGTATAAATCAGCTTCTACCACTATGATAGATTTGAATAAACATAAATTTTTCATGCTCCAAATTCTGAAAGATATTTATTCGGATATTGAATTGGGAAATAATTTGGGTTTTAAAGGAGGAACGGCATTGATGTTTTTCTACGATTTGCCTCGATTTTCGGTCGATTTAGATTTTAATTTGATTGATGCTGCAAAAGAAGATATTGTGTACGAAAAAGTACGCAGGATTTTATTGAAATATGGAACGATATTCGATGAAGCAAAAAAGTTTTACGGACCAATTATCGTGTTGGATTATGGAGTAGGTGAACGAAAACTTAAAGTGGAAATATCCAATCGCATTTTCGACAATCGGTACGAAGTTAAAAATATCTTGGGTATAAACATAAAAGTGATGGTGTCTGCCGATATGTTTGCTCACAAGCTTTGTGCTTTGCTCGACCGTAACGCGATGACAAACCGCGACATTTTTGATATTCATTTTTTTATGAATCAGCGAACTCCTATCAATCAAAAAATTGTCGAATCCCGTATGGAAGTTTCACTCCCCGACTATCTGCAACAATGCATTGAACTGTTGCAAAAACGTTCGGATAAAGGAATGTTGGACGGATTGGGAGAGTTGATGAATGAAGATACCAAAAAGTTTGTTCGATACAAACTTCGAACTGACACAATAAGTTTAATGGAATTTTACAAGCAGTTTCCGATTGTTGTTTAAGCTGCGCCGGAGCTGATTTTTATTAAATAATTTCAAA
>DYSC01000046.1:8148-13472 GCA_020726365.1 Porphyromonas sp. | reverse complement strand
TTAAACATGTATATGCAGCTGAATTTCAAAGGTATATACTATGATAATTCACACAATAAAACCACATAAAACACCTTAGTTTACTTATTCCTAATGTGCCTTATGTGGTTTAATATTTAAACTATTCTTAGCGTTTCTCTATCGCTTTCAGCAATCCAAATCCCCCAAAAATCTGTAGTAACATACCCGGAATTCCAATGCGGAAATCCTGAATGGCTACCATAAAATCGCGAACCAACGCCCATTCGAGCAAGGTGCCAGCAACCTGATAAAACAATACTGCTAATACTAAATTAACCAGCGTTACTGCATTGCTGCGACGTGCTAAATAAGCTGCTACGCCCGCCAAAAGTACCGATTTGACCAGAATGGCTGGCAAAACTGCCATTGGGGGCATTCCGAAAAGTAAGTGGTTGATTACTGGCGAAAGAATAGCGGTAAGTAAGCCTACTTTGAGACCGTATTTGTATGCGGCAATTAGCGTAAAAAAGTAAATGGGTAGAAATATAAATCCACCTTGTGGAATTAAATGTGCTAATTGAGGTATTACTATATTTCCGACTACAAAAAGGGTGGCAAAAAGATAGGTTTTAGCCGAACTGAAATTGTAACTGTAAAGTTTTATTGTTGAGTTCATAATATATCTAATTTTTTTGATTTTAAATTTTAAGCTACAAATCTATACAAAATAATGCAAAGTTGATACTTAGATTTTATTTTTTTACAAAAATGAATCCTAAATGATTGTTTTTGATGGAATGTTGAGCTTAATCTTTGTCATTTTTTTGTTTTTTAACCGCTTTGCAAGTATCAAACGGATAAAAATGATGTACTTTTGTGTGATTTTTCCCAAAAATTACTCTGGCTCAAACTTCTATATTGCATGAACAAAAATATTTTAAGTCAAATCACTCCGCATCTTGTTGCCGTTCTGTTGTTTACAATCATCTCATTTCTATATTTTACACCTGTGCTCGAAGGCAAACAGTTATTAGGCCACGACTCCGAAAGCTGGATGTGTATGGCCAAAGAAACGGTGGACTATAACAAATCGAACGACGATGTGGCATTGTGGACAAATTCGATGTTTGGTGGTATGCCTACCTATCAAATATCCATGCAACAACCGAATAATTTAATTCAGTATTTTGAGAAACTTATATTCCTTTTCCCTCCAACGGTATATAATGTAATCCTCTATTTAATAGGATTTTACATTCTTTTGTTGACATTTCGGGTAAAGCCATGGATTGCTTTAGTTGGTTCCATCGCTTTTACTTTTGCATCCTACAATTTTATAATAATTTTTGCCGGTCATAACTCCAAAGCAATTACTATTGCCTATATGGCGCCGCTGATTGGTGGGGTGTTTATGGCATTTCGCGATAAAAAAATAGTGGGTGCATTACTCACAACACTGTTTTTGAGTTTGGCAATTCGTGCCAACCACGTTCAGATACTTTATTACACGCTTATCATTCTACTGTTTTTTGGTGTGGTTGAACTGATTTACAGTCTCAAAGAAAAACAACTGAAATCGTTTTTTCAAACTGTAGGTTTACTTATTGCAGCCCTGATTGTGGCCGCAGGCATGAATGCTACGGCACTATTAACAACCTACGAATATACCGATTACACCATGCGTGGCAAGTCGAACGGACTCACAAGCGACACACAAAACTCGCAACACGGCCTGAACAAAGAGTATATTACGAACTGGAGTTATGGAAAAGCCGAAACACTGACCATGCTTATTCCCAACTTTAGAGGAGGTGCAAGTGGCGGCACATTAGGCGTTGATAGCCATACAGCCGAAAAAATAAAAAGCTTTAATGTACCGGATGTTGAAAAATTAATGAAGGATTTTCAACTTCCGCTGTATTGGGGCGACCAACCCGGCACTTCGGGACCTGTATATTTAGGTGCTATCGTCATTTTCCTGTTTATTATAGGCTTTTTTGTAGTCGAAAAGCGCATTCTTTGGTGGCTACTGCCTATGATTTTGCTGACTATGCTCCTTTCGTGGGGTAAAAATCTAATGTGGCTTACCGACATTTTTATAGACTATTTCCCGCTTTACAACAAATTTCGTACGGTATCGATGACGTTGGTAGCAACCGGTTTTGGCATTACACTCTTAGCTATTTTGGCATTAAAAGAAGTATTGACCACCGAAAACGCTAAAGAAAAATTACTTCGCCCTATACTTTACAGTGCCGGAATTACAGCCGGCGTTGCACTTGTATTTGCATTAATCCCTTCGTTAGCAGGGAGTTTTGTATCGCCTGCCGATACACAATTTAGTGGCGATTATGCTTTTTTGAAAGAAACGCTACCACTCGATCGTGAAGCTATGTTGCGTTCGGATGCTTGGCGCTCGGTTGGATTTATTCTGGCTGCCGCTTTGTTACTGTGGCTTTTTATAAAAAACTATCTCAAATCAAATACAGTAATTATCCTTTTCGGAGTTTTATTTTTAGCCGATTTGGCACCTATTGCCAAACGCTACTTGAACGATAGCCATTTTGAACGCAAACGTAATTTCAATAACTTGGTTCAACCTACGGCTGCCGATAATATGATTTTAGCCGATAAATCGTACTTCCGAGTATTAGATGCGTCGGTAAATATATTTAATGATTCGAAGCCTTCGTATTTTCACAAAAACATTGGTGGCTATCATGCAGCCAAATTGCGCCGTTATCAGGAATTGATTAACATACAGATTGACGGTGAAATCGGACAATTGTTTGGCGCATTCGGACGTGCAAAAACATTCGAAGAAATTGCTCCTACAATCGATTCGCTTGGCGTACTTAATATGCTGAATATGAAGTACGTAATTTACAACAAAGATGCTGCACCGCTTGTGAATAACAAATGCAATGGTAACGCTTGGTTTGTAAATAAAATACACATTGCTGCTGATGCTAACGAAGAAATGAAATTGATAGGCGAAATTAATACCAAAACAGAATTAGTTATAGATAAGGAATTTGCAGCTCAGGTTCCAACTACGCTCACTGCAGATAGCACCGCCCGTATTGCTCTAAAATCGTACAACCCCAATCGTTTAGTTTACAGTTTCAGTTCCGCAACTGACCAAATGGCTGTTTTCTCCGAAATTTATTACGATAAAGGTTGGAATGCCTATGTAAACGGTGAAAAAGCACCTTACGTACGTGCTAATTACCTGCTCCGTGCCATGCCGCTCAAAAAAGGAACGTATGATGTGGAATTCAAATTTGAACCAAACTCATATAAATTTGGAAATATAATTGCACTTGCTTCGTCGATTGTGTTTATTATAGGAATCCTGATTTTTGGTTTTATTTGGTACAAAAAGAAAGATTAATTTCCGTTACATCAGTTGTCTGTCGTCTGTTTTCTGTTGTCAAAAATATTAGAAAATGAAAAAAATAAAAAACATACATTTCGGTTCTACCATCAGCATGTCGTTGGTGTTGTTTTTAATAGGATTGGTGAGTCTTTTGCTTTTTGTAGCACACGATATGAGTGTATATGTTCGAGAAAATATTAATTTATCTATCATCCTCGATGATGATGCCGATCGTGCGGAAAGCAATCGCGTTGAAACATTTCTTAATTCGGCCGGATATGCAAAAAAAATCACATTCGTTTCGAAAGAAGATGCACTCAAAGAACACATTGCAGCATTGGGCGACGATCCGCAGGATTTTTTGGGATATAACCCGCTGAAGGCTTCGCTCGAAGTGAAACTTAGAGCTAAATTTGCGAATCCGGATAGCGTTAAAATGATTGAAACTAAGCTAAAAACGTTCGAAGCCATAGAACGAGTAACGTATCAGAAAGATTTAGTAGGTTTAGTAAACGATAATGTCAAAAAAATAAGCATCGTTTTGCTTGGTTTGGCTTTGGTACTACTTATAGTGGCGGTTGCCTTGATTAATAATACCGTGCGATTGTCCATTTATTCGAATCGCTTTTTGATAAATACCATGCAAATGGTGGGCGCAACAAATTGGTTTATTCGCAAACCGTACATTCGTCAGTCGGTAATAAATGGTTTAGTGGCAGCTATCATTGCCATTCTTATTTTGGGAATTGTAGCATACTATATTTTATTCGAATTTGGGTTAAATGGCTTATCTGTTAATCCGGTTTCGGCAATTTGGGTATCGGTTATAGTGTTACTTTCCGGCATTGTATTAATGTGTACATCCACTTATTTATCCATAGGTCGATACCTGAAGATGAATACGAATGATATGTATTTGAGTTAGTTTATAGTTTATAGTTTATAGTAATGGAAAACAACAAACAATTACGTCTCGGAAAAATAAACCTGCTACTTATAGCAGTTGGGTTTTTAATTATCGTTATGGGCTTTGTACTTATGACAGGCTCTACAACCGGAGTAGAATTCAACCCCGATATTTTCAGCACCCGCCGCATCACAGTTGGTCCTATGGTGTCGTTCTTTGGGTTTATATTTATCATTTTTGCCATACTTTTTAAGCCCAAAGCTAAATGAGTGTTCTCGAAGCCATTATTATAGCCATTGTTGAAGGCATTACCGAATTTCTTCCGGTATCGTCCACAGGGCACATGATTATTGCTCAGAGTTTGTTGGGCATGGAAAGCACCGAATTTGTAAAAGCATTTACAATAAATATCCAATTTGGGGCAATATTGTCGGTCATTGTACTGTATTGGAAACGTTTTTTTCAAACGGTAGATTTTTATGTAAAATTGCTAATCGCTTTTCTGCCGGCTGCTGTAATTGGCTTTTTAGCAAGCGATTATATCGATGCCATGCTCGAGAGTGTATTTGTAGTGGCCTTGATGCTGGTTATTGGTGGCGTTTTTATGCTTTTTGTTGATAAATGGTTTAATAAGCCCGATGTAAATCAGGAAATGGATTGGAAACGGGCATTGAAAATTGGTTTTTTTCAATGTATCGCTATGATTCCGGGCGTTTCGCGATCAATGGCAACCATAGTAGGAGGTATGAGCACCAAACTATCGCGCCAGAATGCGGCTGAGTTTTCATTCTTTTTAGCTGTGCCAACGATGGCTGCGGCTTCAGGTTACAAGCTCATGAAATTAATAGGAGAACCAAATGGTGTTCAATTGCTTAGCGATAATCTGTTGACGTTGATAATTGGCAATGTAGTTGCATTTATTGTAGCCATGGCAGCCATTAAGTTTTTTATTGGTTATGTTACAAAATTCGGCTTCAAAGCTTTTGGATATTACCGAATTGTAGTAGGGGTGGTGCTGCTGGTTTTATTGGCAATGGGAGTGGATTTAAGTGTTATTTAAAGTTAGAAAGTTTGTAA
>DYSC01000046.1:5420-8048 GCA_020726365.1 Porphyromonas sp. | reverse complement strand
TTCTAACTTCTAATTTTAAAAAGAAGGTATAAAAATTAAATATATTGCATTATGAAGTTATCGAAATTTAAATTTAAGTTGCCCGACGAGCTTATTGCTCAGTATCCCGCACACCATCGCGACGAATCGCGATTAATGGTTTTGGACAAAAATACAGGCAAAATTGAACACCGCATTTTCAAAGATGTATTGGAGTATTTCAACGAAAACGACTTATTTATATTCAACGACACCAAGGTTTTCCCTGCCCGTTTGTACGGAAATAAGGAAAAAACTGGTGCACAGATTGAAGTTTTTCTGATGCGCGAACTCAACCACGATATGAAATTGTGGGATGTGTTGGTAGAACCTGCCCGTAAAATCCGCATTGGAAACAAATTGTATTTTGGCGAAGACGATTCGGTAGTTGCCGAAGTAATTGACAACACTACTTCGCGCGGACGTACCTTACGTTTTTTATTCGATGGCACGCACGACGAATTTAAAAAAGCCTTGTTCGACCTTGGCGAAACTCCGCTTCCACGCACTATAACCCGTGCAGTGGAGCCCGAAGACGCAGAGCGTTTTCAAACTATTTTTGCCAAAAAAGAAGGGGCGGTAGCTGTTCCGGCCGCCGGCACGCACTTTAGTCGCGAACTGCTTAAACGCATGGAAATAAAAGGAATAGACTCTACATTTATTACTTCGCACATGAGTTTGGGTAATTTCCGCGAAATAGATGTGGAAGACCTTACGAAACATAAAATGGACTCGGAGCAAATGGAAATTACGCGCGAAACTGCCGACTATGTAAACAAAAAACGCTACGAAGGACGCAGTATTTGTGCCGTAGGAACTACCGTAATGCGTGCCTTGGAAACAGTGGTGGGCACCGAAGGCAAAATTAAACCTTACGAAGGCTGGACCAATAAATTTATTTTCCCGCCCTACGATTTTACGGTTGCTAATTCGCTGATTACCAACTTCCACCTTCCTTACTCTACCCTGTTAATGCTCACAACGGCTTTTGGCGATTACGATAGGGTAATGAATGCCTACGATGTGGCTATTAAAGAAGGTTATCGTTTTGGTGTGTATGGAGATGCTATGTTGCTGATATAAAAAAATAAAACCTGCCAATTGGCAGGTTTTATTTTTTTATCAAAAACGTTTAAATCCTACTATCTCGCGTACTTCGCGAATGGTTTTGGACGCACTTTCCTGTGCTTTTTCTTTCCCCAAACGCGCCACGCGCGACACATAAGCATCGTCGGCCGAGATAGCTTTTATGCGTTCACGCATAGGTTCGGTAAAAGTTATCATATCTACCGCCAATTGTTTTTTCATATCGCCATAGCGAATCTGGCAGGTATTGTATTGTTCTTCGAAAAAAGCTAATGTATCGGGTGCCGAAACTACTTTCATCAACTGAAAAATATTCTGAATAGCATCCGGCTTTAGTTGATTTGGTTCCGTGGGTCCACTATCGGTAACAGCTTTCATCACTTTTTTGCGAATGGCTTCGGGCTCGTCGGCAAAATAAATAGCATTTCCTTCGCCTTCCGATTTTCCCATTTTTCCACTGCCGTTTAACCCCGGAATTTTCACCAATTCATTGCCAAAATTAAATGCCTGTGGTTCAGGGAAATACTCTACATTATACATGCGATTAAAGCGATTGCCAAAGGTACGGGTCATTTCCAAATGCTGCTCCTGATCTTTTCCAACTGGCACTTTTGAGGCTTTGTGAATCAAAATATCAGCCGCCATAAGCGTAGGATAAGTCAACAAACCGGAGTTTACATTTTGCGGTTGCTGACGAATTTTATCTTTGAACGACGTGCAGCGTTCCAACTCACCAATATATGCATTCATATTCAGGAATAAATACAACTCAGCCACTTCGGGCACATCGCTCTGGATATAAAGTGTTGCTTTTTCGGGGTCGAGACCTGCAGCAAGGTATTCTACCAAAATTTGTTTTACATTACCGTGCAAATCCTGCGGCGTGGGATGCGTAGTGAGCGAGTGATAATCGGCTATAAAAAAATAGCAATTATGCTCGTTTTGCATGGTTAAAAAATTGCGCAATGCGCCAAAATAATTTCCGAGATGTAAATTTCCTGTGGGGCGTATGCCGCTTACTACTGTTTCCATATTATTCAATCGGTACTGTTCGTTTTATGCGCTGGTCAAGTGAGGTTAATGTTTCGGTAGATGCTACGCCCTGAATTTCCTGAATGCGACCATTGAGTAATTCCATTAGATGCTCATCGTTTTTGGCATATAATTTTATTAAAATGGTATAGTGCCCAAGCGTATATTGCGATTCCACAATTTCGGGAATTTGCTCCAGTTGATTTACAACCTCTTTGTACATAGAGCCACGTTCGAGTGTAATACCCACATACACACACATTTGGAATCCCAACATTTTTGGATTTACATTGTAGCCCGAACCGGTAATCACATCTATGTCGATTAACCGCTGCACACGTTGATGAATAGCAGCGCGCGAAACACCACATTCTTCAGCTACATCTTTAAAAGGCATACGGGCATTTTGAGTGATTATCCGTAAAATTTTACGATCCAGTTGGTCTATTTTTTCCATATTGTTTTTTTAAGTCTAAAGTCAAAGGACGAAAG
>DYSC01000046.1:0-5320 GCA_020726365.1 Porphyromonas sp. | reverse complement strand
GACGAAAGGAAAAAACTTTTGACTTTTGACTTTCCTGTCATTTAGGCAGCAAAAGTACTGAAAATTAATCAAAAGTAAAAGAAAAAATAATTTTTTTGCTACTATTTTTATCAATATGATAGCAATAACAAAGCTATAATTTGTTTTCAGGTAGAATTTAATGAATTAAAGTAGCTTACACTTTAGATTGTCGTATTTTCAGCAATTTTGGTGTCGTAAATTCTATTACAAGAACATCCATAAAATATCTTTTAAATAACCACTTTGTTCCCTTATTAATAATTTAAGCATTAAATAAAGGAACAAATACAGATAAATGCTATTATTTATAAAAATATTATTATATTTATAAAAAATAACCTATATTTGTTTTGCAGATTTTATACACAATTAAAATAGTCGTATTTTTTTTGACAAAAACTTTATTATTACTATCAAAAAAGTCAATCTCATGAAAAGCAAAATCAATTGTACACTTCTTTTATTATTCTTTAGTTTAAACGCGACCTTTTCGCAAGAAACAACTAAGGCAACTATGGCGTTGGGGGTCGATGCGGCATCTATGTACCTATGGCGTGGAATACCTCAAGGTACCATGCCTGCTATACAACCTTGGGGCGAATTTGGCTATAAGGGCTTCACATTAGGAGCATGGGGTAGTTCTGAAATAGGAGGACCTTTCAAGGAAATAGATGTATATGCAAAATACACACATCAAGCTTTTTCGCTTCAATTTGTCGATTTATTTTTCCCCGATTATGTGGGTTTAAATCAAGATTATTTTAATTATAAAACCACCGAAACCGGCCATGCAGCTGAGTTGGCACTAAGTTTCAACGGGACTTCCAAAATTCCGTTTACCCTTTATGGAGGTCTTATTGTTTACGGAACTGCAATTGACCCAAAAGTGTCGGACGCTTTAAAATTGAACAAATCAGCCTATTTTGAGGTTAATTATTTGGGGAGTGTAAAAGATGTAAATTATAATATTTTTGTCGGACTAACTCCATCCGAAAGTGTACTGTATGGAACTTCGCAATTTTCGTTAATAAACGTAGGATTAAGTTTGAAAAAAGCTATAAAAATAACCGAACAGTTTTCGTTGCCACTGAAGCTTACATTGGCTGTTAACCCCGAAAGCAAGAAATTTTATATGGCAGCTGTGGTTTCTTTGTAGTTCTTTTTTATAATAATATGTCAGTCATGAAACGAATAATTACCCAAATTGCTGTTTTAATTGCAGTTATAATTGCTTTTTTTGCTTGTAATAATGTTTCTCCCGAAAAAAAGCTGGAACAGATAAGTGCCAAAGCGGAGCAAATAAATAATGACTTTAAAAAACTAAGGCTCGAAGTAGAAGTATTGAGTACCGAAATTTCGAAACTGTATGCCCGACAAAACGAAATTTTACCCACTATTGATAAAAAAAAATACCAATTGATTTCCAATGGAGTGTTTACTAAGCCTGTAGATGGTGGAGGTTCAGCCGTTTTTGTTTCGGGAGTTTATCCAGTAAACGATAAAATCAAGAATATTGTATATTTTACCGAACCTATCGATTTGAATTTTAAAGCATTGGTAAAAAAATACCCAGAAATTGTTCAGGTTTACTACAACGATAAGTATTCGTACAATCGGATATATCCGTTTTTCGATGTACTTTCGCAATACGAAGCCAAAATGGATATTCCAAGCTTTAATTTTTACTATTTAGCTGATGCCAAACACAATCCGCAACAAAAAGCCGTTTGGGTAAACGAACCCTATGTTGACCCTGCAGGCAGAGGTTGGATGGTTTCGGCAATAGCACCTGTATATATTGGCGATAGTTTAGTAGGTGTACCCGGAATTGATGTTACGATTAATGCGATAACTACTCGTTACTTGGAGGATAGCATTGGTTCGATGACTATGATTATTGATAACAAGGGTGGTATTGTAACCGCTCAGGAAGAAATTATCAATCTCCTGTCGTTTCCACCACTTTACGATCATAAATATATCGAAACTATTAAACAAGACACTTATCGTAAGGAGTTATACAACATAGCATTAAGTCGGAATATCTATGTAAGAAGTATAGCAACAGCGGTATTGAACAATAAAAAACAAATAATTGATGTGGAGCTCAATGACGAAAAGTTTACGATTGTAGCTGTGACTATTCCTGAATTGAACTGGCATATATTAGAATTTCTCAAATGAAAAGTAAATTTTATATACCGCTTACTCTAATTGCAGTATTTTTTTCGTTATCTGTTTGGCAATTTATGCAGTTAAACGACAAACAGCGTACAGAAACAGCTGAGTTTATAAATAAGCAAATAATACTTTGTGGTAAAAGTCTCGAAAATGCAAGTTGTGATTTTGAAGAAGCAGTAAAATTTGAATTTGCTAACCATGAAATGGAGTATTTATTAAGTACTCAACCAGAAACTCTTACGCCCGAATTGCGTACGAAATACATAGATAATAACGTGAAACGAATTCGACAGTTTTATTCGCTGAATCAGGCGTTAATTTCTCGGATATCAGTATATTCAGCCAATACATATCGAAATTTTGAACAAGACTCCAATAACTATTTTAACGTTACAGCCCCGAAACCATTTTCTACACCACGTGAGCTACTTCAACAGCCTGCACTGTTTCAAAAAAAAGATACCATTTATTATATTCAGCCTGTTCGTAACATCGAAGGTAAAATTATTGCTAATATTCGTTTCGATTTAAATATCGAAAAGTTTTTAGCATTAAATTTCAGTAAATTTTATATTGGCAAAGATTCGTGGTATTGGGCAATTGATACTACAGGAAATACCATTCTTGTAAAATACAGCGAACATTCCAAATCAGATAAAACATCGTTATTCAAGCCGGATATTATAGCTGAATTTAAAACTAAACTAAACGACAATCTATCAACAGTAAAACAACATACCATAGATTTTAATAAAAAAGTTAATGCTTATTCAAGCTTTTATCCGGTTAATTTTTTTGGAAAAAAAATAGGTATTGTATTTTCGATAAATACCGATACGCTTTGGAGAAAACAAAACAAATCGATTATTATCATTTTTATAAGCTTTCTACTTGTAATATTCGGTATTGGTTTCCTGTTTTCAATGATTTTTCACCAAATGAATGTTGTTCGTAAACGTCTCGAGAATTCAGATATTATGTTGCGCACGGCGACTAAAGCATCTGAAATTCTACTAACATCCAACCACAACTTCGGTGATTCAATGTCTAATTTATTACAAATCACGGCTATAGCTTTGGGTTATAACCGCTCTTTTTTGGTTAACCTTACAACGCATGACGGTAGCTCTGTTTTTAGCTTGAAACACGAGTGGTACGACTCCGACTTTCTGATGCCAATCTCCAATATTGAGCCAATCGTTACGAGTGGAATAGAAACAAAGCTTTTTAAAAATCTCTCAGAGCAGTTACTTGAAAATAAAATTCTAAAACAAACAATCGTAAATTTCGAAAAAGAGGAAAAAGAATTTTTCCGGCTTTTATCGTGTAAATCGTTGCTGGCAATACCTATAATTGTCGATGAGCAGCTTTACGGACTGCTTGGCTATATTGATTGCAAACATGTCCGTTCGTTTAACGAGCATGACGAAGATCTATACATTACCTTTGCAAATGCTTTAGGAGGAGCAATATCCATCCAGCAGAATAAATCCGAGCTGATTGATGCAAAAATTGTAGCCGAAAAAGCAAGCAAAGCAAAATCAGAATTCTTGGCTAATATGAGCCATGAAATACGGACACCGCTCAATGGAGTTATTGGGTTCACCGAGCTTTTACAAAGTACGCCACTTAACGCCACGCAATATCAATATGTAAAAAACGCGAATATTTCCGGTATAAATTTATTAGGAATTATCAATGATATTCTCGACTTCTCCAAAATTGAAGCAGGCATGCTCGAGTTGGAAATTATAAAAAACAATATGATTGAAATCATCAATCAGAGTACCGATATTATAAAATTTGCAACCGAAAAAAAAGGGTTAGAATTACTGCTTAATGTTGCTCCAAACATACCAAGATATGCATTTACCGACTCCGTAAGGCTAAAACAAGTATTGGCAAACCTACTGAGTAATGCCGTAAAATTTACCGAAAAAGGAGAGATTGAATTAAAAGTAGGCTATCAGGAATTGGATTTCGAATCGGGTAAATTTATCTTTGAGGTTCGTGATACGGGAATAGGGATTACACCCGAACAGCAAACAAAGCTATTTAAAGTATTTAGTCAGGCAGATAGCTCGGTTACCCGCAAATATGGAGGTACAGGATTAGGACTTGTAATTTCACAAATGATTGTAAACAAACTAAATAGCCAAATTGAGATAGAAAGTAAGCTTGGCGTAGGAACTATTTTCCGATTTGAAATGACAACCAAAATTGAATATGGAGAACAACTCAATGCGGCTGCCGTAAAATATATAAAAAGATGCTTGATACTCGACGACAATGTAAATAATCGTTTAATTTTAGAACATACTTTAGCATATTGGGGTATAGAAACAGTATCCGTAGAGAGTGGCTATAAAGCCATTGAGGTACTCAAAAAAGATAAAAACTTCGATGTATTTATCTGTGATTATCACCTGCCTGAATTTGATGGTCTTAGTACCATCGAATATATTCGAAACGAAATGCACCTCAAAACTAACGACTTAGCTATTATTTTAATGCATTCATCGTCGGATGATGCCAGTTTACTAAAAAAATGCGAAACCTGTAATGTAGAATACACGCTCACAAAACCGGTTAAAGCCGAAGAGTTATTCCGTGTGTTGTGCAATATTAAAGCCCCGATTGAAAACTTTAATTTAAATAATGATAAAAAAGACAGCTTAATGCGTATTTCAAAACCGGTTAAAATACTTATTGCAGAGGATGTGACAATGAATATGCTTTTGATTAAATTTTTGCTTACAAAATTTATTCCTCATGTTACTATTATTGAAGCTGGAAATGGATTGGAGGCTATTCAAAGATGGAAAGATGAGATTCCTGACCTTATACTGATGGACATGCAAATGCCCGAAATGGATGGAATAGATGCAACTTTTGCGATTCGGAAATTAGAACAGGAACAACATAAACATGTTCCTATCATTGCACTTACAGCCGGTGCACTCAAAGAGGAACGCGATAAATGCATTGCCAGTGGGATGGATGAATTTTTAACAAAACCTATAGAGAAAGATAGGCTTGAAGCTGTGCTTTTTCAATTTTTATAATGGTTCTACCCTTATTTGTGTGGGTACAAATCTAACCCACCATAGAAAAAGAG
>DYSC01000045.1 GCA_020726365.1 Porphyromonas sp. | reverse complement strand
TTCGAATAAAATTCTCAAGTATTTTCTGTCCCGCATCACCCGATTTTTCGGGGTGAAATTGTACGGCATAAAAGTTGTTTTTCTGAATGGCAGAACTGTATTCAACTACATAATCGGTTTTGGCAATGGCTTCGGCACAATTTTCAACATAATAACTGTGTACGAAATACATATAAGCATTTTCGGACACATCTGCCATTAGGTTTGTTTTGAGGTCAGTTATATTATTCCATCCAATTTGAGGCACTTTCAGTCCAGCAGAAGGAAACAATCGTACTTTTTGATTAAAAATTCCCATGCACTCGGTATCATTTTCTTCCGAAAAAGAGCACATAAGTTGCATGCCGAGGCAAATACCTAAAACAGGTTGTTTCAAACTTTTAATAAGCTCATCGAGTCCCTTTGAACGCAAATAAGCCATTGCTGATGAAGCTTCGCCCACGCCCGGAAAAATTACTTTGTCGGCAGCACGTATTTCATCGTGATTATCAGTAACAACAGCCTCAACACCAATACGTTCCAATGCAAAAAGCACCGAACGAATATTACCGGCATTGTATTTTATAATTACTACTTTCATTTTTTTATTGGACAGAATATCGAGAGTCTAATGTCAAAAGACGAATAACGAAAGATTAAAACAGTTATAATTAATAACGTACGAAGCACCAAATAACGCGAAGCATAATAACGGCGAAGCTATATTATTCTGTTAGTTGCTGTATCCGGAAAAACTACAGCTGGAGTAAATGTGCGTGCCTCTTCCATTTCCATCATAGCATAAACCATAATTATCACAATATCACCAGGCTGAACAAGGCGAGCCGCTGCACCATTCAAGCATATTACACCCGAATTGCGTTCGCCCGGAATTACATAGGTTTCGAAACGCTCACCATTGTTATTGTTTACAACAGTTACTTTTTCGTTTGCAATAATATTAGCAGCTTCCATCAAGGCAACGTCGATAGTGATACTTCCGATATAATTCAAATTTGCTTCGGTTACCGAAACGCGGTGAATTTTTGATTTTAATATATGTACATACATAACTTATTTAGTATTTTTCTTATTTCCTATTTTTCTTATTTCCTATTTACCATTTGTATCTGACATTGTCGATTAAGCGAACAACGCCGCAAAAAACAGCTATACATCCAACAGCTTCACCGTTCCAATTATTTGCAGTTTGCAGTGTGTGAGCATCCACAACTTCAAAGTATTCCAATTGAAGGCCTTCTATTTGTGCAATTTCGTTTTCTACCCATTTTTTCAATTCTATAGGTGATATTTTGGCTGCCAATTCCCGACTTTGAAAAAGCACTTTCGAAATTCCGGAAGCAATTTCCCGCTGAGCCGGTGTTAACCGCTCATTCCTGCTACTCATAGCCAAACCACTTGGTTCACGAACAATGGGGTAATCGATTATTTCTGTTTCGAAGCCCATTTTGCGGGTCATTAAATGTATAATGGCCAATTGTTGGAAATCCTTTTCGCCAAAATACGATTTATGAGGTTGCACGAGTGCGAAAAGTTTACTTATGATTTGCACCACGCCGTTGAAATGTTCCGGACGAAATTTGCCTTCCATCACGGAGTCGAGCCCTTCGAAATCAAATTCGAAGCGATTATTCTGTTCTCTTTCGGTATAAATGGCATTGATACTTGGTGCAAAAACCAAATCACAGCCAGCATACATTAATAAATCAGCATCAGCCTCTAAATTTCGAGGGTATTTTTCGAGGTCGGTAAGATTATTAAACTGTGTAGGATTAACAAAAATGCTAACAATCGTAAAATCGTTTTCGGCGACCGAACGTTTTACTAACGAGATATGCCCCGTGTGTAAAGCTCCCATTGTGGGGACAAAACCTATGGTTTTACCTTTCGACCGGACTGCAGAAATCTCTGTTTGAAATGCCTCAACCGTGCGTACAATATGCATCGTAGTTCTTAGTTTTAAATTTTGTTGAAAATCGAAAAATGCATAAATTTCGAAATTCGTTGCAAAAGTACAAAAACTAATTTGTATTGCTGTTCAGTTTTATAATTTAAGTATCTGAATTATGCTATGCGTTGTACTTATTTCGTGCAACTCCATAATAAGTTTTAATACGTTCAACGAAAAATAAACAGCCCTTAAATGCTTTATTTCAAATATTTGTGACAAGTAATGGTCAAGGTTAAACTTTTATAAATGGGAATTATTAACCATTGTGCGCCTACTGATTTTCAAACTGTTAAATTGCAGAATTACAAGCGTATAGAATTTTAGAGTGTATTGAGAAAATATTTTTTTTGCGCATTTCAGTTGTATGTGCTTAACAATTTGAGGTTTGCATTTGTCTATATCCGATTTTTTTTATATATCTTTGCATTACGTTCCAAAGAAATTGGATTGCAATCAGATTAAATGAAGAAAAAAATTAGCAAGATTCTGTATATTTCGCAAGAAATATTTCCGTATTTACCCGAATCAGAAATCGCCAATATGTGTCGGTATTTGCCACAAGCGATGCAGGACAGAGGCAAAGAAACCCGCACGTTTATGCCGAAATTCGGCGCCATTAACGAACGAAGAAACCAACTCCACGAAGTTATTCGCCTTTCGGGCATGAATCTGATTATTGACGATACTGACCATCCGTTGATAATAAAAGTGGCATCTATTCAGGCAGCTCGTTTGCAGGTTTATTTTATAGATAACGACGACTATTTTCATCGTAAAAATACGGTGGCCGACGATAATGGAAAAGAGTACGAAGATAACGACGATCGTACGATATTTTTTGTACGTGGCGTAATGGAAACTGTAAAAAAACTTCGCTGGACACCCGATATTATTCATTGTAGTGGTTGGATGACAGCATTGGCGCCACTCTATATCAAAAAAGCATACAATCAGGATCCGTTTTTCAAAAACTCTAAAGTAGTTTATTCGTTGTGCAACGATGAATTTAAAGTACCTTTCAGACCCTTATTTGCCGACCGCTTAAAGCTTGAGGGAATTGAAAAAAAACACGTGTCGCAATTAAAAGACAAAGAGATAGACTACGTTACGCTTTCCAAATTTGCCATCGACAACTCCGATGGTGTAATTCAATCCACTCCTGTTATCCGACAGGAGTTAATTGATTACATAACAGAGAAAAAGGTAAATTTTGTACCTTATGTAAACGACGAAGATTATGCCGACGAATACCTTCGCTTTTACGATACGTTAATGGAGAAAGCCAATTAAAATTTAACTGTTCAATATCAAAAACCGCTTCTTTATGAGATGGCAATTTATTTTTGTATTTGTAATTTCGCTTGTTCTTTATAGCTGCGAGAACGATTTAACCAACATAGGGGCTAATATTCAGCCTGCGGGTGATGCCATTACTACCGGTATTCATTCGTTTGGAGTAAGTTCCGAAATTTTCGATGTGGAGTTTATATATTCCAAGCCGGATTCATTGTTGTTAGGAACGTTTTTCGATGACACCTATGGAACTCTCCACGCCGATATTTTAACCCAACTTCAACCACCTGTTGGCGATGTGGATAAAGTATCGTATCCCGCAACTGCCATAGCTGATTCAGCCAAATTGTTGATGGTGTATTACTCGTGGTTTGGCGACGACTATTCACCGCTCGAAGTAAATGTTTTCAAAATGGATCAGGGAAAAACGTTTAAAGAAACGGAATTGTATCCATCAAACCTTAGAGTAGAAGATTATTGTTCGAAATCGATTTTGCTTGGTGCTAAGGTGTTTTCTCCGAAAGATTATGCCGGAGGAAGTTTAAATCCTTATTTAATTCAGGTTGATTTAGATACAAACTTAGTGTTTGGGCAGAATAAGTTTCAAAGCGAGTTGAAAGCTACATATACGGTGGGTAACGAAGTTGTATTTCACAACAAATTTAACGGACTTTATATCACTTCGAAGTTCGGCACAGCAAGTTTACTCAATGTGCGGAACTTGTACATGCGTTATTATTATCATTATACGTACATACGTAAAACTGTTGATGGGCTTAATGACTCTACAGTAACCGTTTCGCACTATCAGGATTATCCGGCTAATAAAGAGGTACGCACGATAAACAGGGTGGAATTACCCCAAAAGGCTGCTAAATTAGAGCAATTTAATTCGGATCCTATAAAAAATGTAGTGGCTGCACCTGCAAATATTTATACGAGAGTAACCTTGCCATTAAAAGCAGTGAAAGACAGTTTGAACAAAGGTGTGAATGGTAAAAAAATGTTGATTAACCGTGCTATTTTTCGTGTAGATGCTACCGATGTACAGGATACAACGCTTGCAGTGCCACTCGTAAGCAGTATTTTAATGCTTAACGAAGATAGCGTGGATGTTTATTTTAAAACACGTAAATTGCCTACAACTTACAATTCGGTGCTGGGTAATATTTCTTACGAATACGACAGCGATAATAATTTGCAGTATTTTTATAAATTTGATATGTCGAAAGTGTTGACGCACGAATTGGCTAAAAATCCAACAACACCGGAACTGAAATTCCGGTTAATACCGGTTTCTATTCGATACGATGGTTCGAAGAACATTATTGAAATAAAACAACAAAATCTTATGCGGGCAGTGAAGATTTGTTCGGGCACGCACCCTACAAAGCCAATGAAGTTACAGATGGTGTATAGTGGTTTTTAAAGGAAGAAGTTTTTAAAACTGAAATCCAACTTTCAGAGTTAAAGCATTAACTGTAGTAGCACCATCGAAGGCGTAAATGCCGTTTTGAGTAGTTTCGGCGAGTCGACTGCTTAGGCTGTAAACCGCTGCCGAAATGCCAGCGTAAATTGACGATTTGGAATTTAAACGGTGATTGATTCCTGCTGATATTTTTGCAAACAGGCCACCTGTAACGTTTTTAGAAGTAGAAAAAGCATAACCTGACTCGAACCCAACAAATGGTGAAGTCCGGTTTTTTGATGTATAGGTTTGAATTTTAAAAGTTGTCGGAATTAAACTCAGATTAACATCACCTATCCGGAAATAACCCACACCAAGCCCTACAAACAAATCTTTGCCAAACGATTTTCGATTGCCAAAAGCAAGAGCTACCTGAGTTATTGGCTTAAATTCAAAGGCTTTACGTGCCGATGTATTCCCAAACGAAAATTCAAACTGACCGCAGAACTTATCATTTGGCACGGCAGCTACAAAGGTTGGTTTGGTGGTGTTTGCTACTTCTGTGGTTACGGTTTCTGTTTTTTCGATTTCGGACAAGGCAAATTGAAAACGCGCACCGGTATTATCCTTAAGCATAATCAATTCCTCATTTTTCAAAATAACTTCCCCCTGAAAAAAAGCACCTGATTTGAGGGTGATTTTGGTTATACTTTCCTGAGCATTAGCTATCAAAAAAGAAAAAACAAAAAGAAAAAAAAGAAAATAATTTTTCATTAAACCCTTTTTACTCCTGTTCAGCTAAAACTTCTTTGAATTTTTTCAAAAACAGCATGGCATCTTGCTTCGACAAACAAAGTGGTGGAAGAAGTCGAATAATGTTGCCTCCACTTACACCTGTAAATATTTTTTTATCAAAAAGCAAATTCTTACGAATTAAGCTGACCGGATTATCAAATTCGATACCTATCATTAATCCGAGTCCGCGCACTTCTTTTATACCTTCAATTTTACGCAATTCTTCCAAAAGATAATCGCCAATTTTACGTGCGTTTTCCACTAAGTTTTCGGCTTTAATAACGTCGATAACTGCAACTGCCGCTGCACAAGCCAAATGACTACCACCGAAAGTAGTTCCCAACTGCCCGTGCGAAGCTTTAAAATCAGGACTGATTAAAAGTCCGCCAATTGGGAAACCATTTCCCATACCTTTGGCAATTGTTATTAAGTCGGGACGAATATCGGCATATTGATGCGCAAAAAACTTTCCGCTTCGTCCGTAGCCGGATTGTATTTCGTCTAAAATAAGAATGGTACTGTTTTGTTTGCAGGCAATGCTAAGTTTTTGTAGAAATTCCTTGTCAGGCACATATATTCCGCCAATGCCTTGTATGCCTTCGATAATCACAGCACACACATCGCCTTTTTGCAGCGAATTGCGTACCGAATCAATATTATTTAGTTGGTGAAATTCAACTTCGAAACCTTCGTTAATAGGAGCTACAATTTTGGAATTATTGGTAACACGTACAGCTGCCGATGTGCGGCCGTGAAAGCTTTTTTCGAAAGCAATTACTTTGGTACGTCCGGTATGAAACGAAGCAAGTTTCAGTGCATTTTCGTTGGCTTCGGCACCCGAGTTTACCAAAAAGAGTAAATAATCTTCGTATCCCGAAGCTTTTCCGAGCTTTTCAGCCAGTTCTGTTTGCAATTTATTGATTACCGAATTAGAATAAAAAACGATTTTTTCAGCTTGTTGTGTAAGTTTTTGAACATAATACGGATGCGAATGTCCAATAGAAATTACAGCATGCCCGCCATATAAATCCAAATACTCCATGCCTTGTTTGTCATAGGTGCGGCAATTGATTCCTTTGGTAATTTCGATATCGAAAAGCGGATAAACATCAAATAAATTCATCTTTTTACTTCTTTTTTTATATTAAAATATTATTTTTAAAACAAGTTCTACAAAAGTACTTCAAAAAATGGAAGTTGGCAATTTTATCATCAAAAATTATTGTACTTTTACGTCAAATTTTTAATTCCATTTTATTGATGCAAAACTTAGTAACCATTTACTGTAAAAATACAAAATCGTACCACGACATTCCACTTGGTACATCGTTGATAGAGGTTTATAACCTGCTGAATATCAATTTGAAATTTCAGGTTGTAGCAGCCAGGGTAAATTACAAAGTAGAAGATCTTAATTTTTTGATTTACAAGCCCAAAGATATTGAGTTTATTGACATGAGTATTCAGTCGGGTATGCGGGTGTATATTCGTACCCTGAGTATGATATTATCCAAAGCCGTGGAGGATGTATTTCCTGAACTCTCGTTGCGCATCGAACATCCAATTTCGAGAGGATATTACTGCAAACTCGAAGGCTTGAATACCTCAATTGGCGAGGACATTATACAACAAATAAAGGAACGTGTTGCCGAAATTGCAACTTCGGCCGAAAAAATATATTGCGAAGAGAAACAAACGAAAGTGGTAAACGCCATGTTTGCCGAACGGAAGCATCATGCCGATAAAGTTTCGCTGCTCGAAACCTTGGGCACGCCTTATTGCCGATTTTATCGCATTGGTGAATATATCGACTATTACAACGGCGTTCTGTTGCCATCGACCGGCTATTTAGGACTTTATGATTTAATTCCTTACTACGATGGCATGTTGCTACGGGTTCCCAATCGAAATAATCCGAACGAACTTGAGCCTCTCGAAATGCAACCCAAAATGTTCGATATTTTTAAGGAATATGTGGGTTGGAACAAAATTATGAACCTGAATAATGTGGGAGAGTTTAACCAATCGTGCCGTAATAATCAGACGTTTAATCTTATAAAAGTATCGGAAGCATTGCACGAAAAAAAAGTAGCTGAGATTGCTGAGATCGTTTCGAAAAAATCGGAAAAGGTGCGCTTTGTACTTGTCTCAGGACCTTCATCTTCGGGTAAAACAACCTTTAGTAAACGCTTATCTATTCAATTGATGGTGTGTGGGTTAAAGCCAATAGTGCTTTCGCTCGACAATTATTTTGTAAACCGCGATGCCACACCGCTTGATGAGCATGGCGAATGGGATTTTGAACATCTGCATGCATTGGATTTGCCGTTTTTTAATCAGCAATTAAAACAATTGTTGGATGGTGAAGAAGTTGAAATACCATTTTTTAATTTCGAAGATGGGAAGCGTTATTTTAAAGGAGAAAAACTGAAATTGAACGAAGACAGCGTGTTGGTTCTGGAGGGAATTCATGCCTTAAATCCGGCATTGATTCCCGACATTCCACAGGAAACAACATTTAAAATCTATGTTTCGGCGCTTACCACCATTTCAATTGATAATCACAATTGGATACCAACTGCCGATACACGGTTACTGCGACGGATTATTCGCGATTACCGCTTCCGAAACTACTCAGCCCGCGAAACAATAGCTCGTTGGCCCAGTGTGCGCCGTGGTGAGGAAAAATGGATATTTCCGTTTCAGGAAAATGCCGATGTGATGTTTAATTCGGCATTGCTGTTCGAGCTGGCTGTGCTGAAACGACACGCCGAACCAATTTTGGCTGAAGTGCCCAAATATTGCGAAGAATATACTGAAACGCATCGATTGTTAAAGTTTCTGAATTATTTTATTTCAATACCCGAACGGGAAATTCCTCCAACTTCGCTTTTGCGCGAATTTGTGGGCGGCAGTAGTTTTCGCTATTGACTTTTTTGGTACTATTTATGAATATATAAAACTATTATTGTATATTTGCGGTTGTGTTCAGAAAGTCGTTTTAAACAAATACTTTGTTAAATTGTTTACAAATAATAAGTTATTAATTGTTGTTCCGAATCAGGGATCATTAAAATAATGATATTTACAAAAAGAAAAGGTATTTTATTATTCTTAGTAATTATTACTGCTTTGCTGTTTTCGCAAAGCCGTAACGGGTTATATAAGTTTTCCATGCCCGGTCAGTCGTCGATTGTGCTAACGGGTGTAGGTCCTTCGTACCTTTTTGGAGATGTAGGAGGAAATAAAGATACAAAAGGTCTGATTAACAGAACAGATTTTATTGTAGCGCAAACGAAATATATGTTTTCGATAAATTATCGCTACGTATTTCAGAATAATGTTAGTTTTAAGGCAAGTGCCTTTTTTGGTAAATTTGAAGGTACCGATGTAGACTCGAGAAATGAAAACCGCAAATTTGATTTTTCAACTAATTTATCGGTTTTTGCCATGCACCTCGAATATAATATTATCGGAGGTGAAAATGCAGATTTTTTGACACCACACAAATTATACGCTTTTGTGGGTGCTGGTATCATGCTAAGCAATGTAGATTTTAACAGTGGCAATCCTTTGCGCACAACTGATTCTCATGCTCCTAATAGTGTAATTACAAACTTATCAACTGGTGGTTACAACGCAAAGATGCTAACTGTTTCGCCGACATTCCCTATTGGTGGCGGTTACGAATACGAACTTACACCTGTTTTTTCTATTGGCATTGAATATGTAATTCACTCTTCTTTTTCCGATTATATAGATGGTATTTCAACAAGTCTTTCGAAAAATAAAGACTACCTTATGAATCTCGATTTGACATTTACTTACAAGATTGGTGCAGGTTCGGGTAGTAGAGGTGCTGGCAGAGTCGTTTGGAATTAACCCTCATATCAACGATCAATCTACACATTTTTTGATACAAACGTGCACATAACAAACAGTCCTGAATATATTCCGGCAATTCAACGACTCTATACGGAGTCGTACTCAAAAGGAACCTCGGCGCAATTTGTTGACTCTTTCGAACTTAACTCTTACTTAACTGAAATTTTACAATCGGAGTTTGCTCTAATGTTTTTTGAAAATAAAGCACTCAAAACTGATTTAGTTATGACTAAAATATATTTACGCAGACCTTTAAAATAAACAAAAAGGGAATGAAACAATTTATAACTAAAACTATCGCTATTTACTCGGGGAATGTTGAAGAAAAAAGACAGGAAATTCTGACTTATTTCGAAAAAACATGGGCTGTTGATGAAAAGCTCTATACACAATTGAAATCAGATGCTGTTTTTTACCACCGCGGCGACTCCCTACGTCATGTGCTGTTGTTTTATTTGGGACATACAGCCGTATTTTTTATCAATAAGCTTTTTCTGGCAAAAATAATTGACACACGTATAAATCCGGCTTTTGAATCTATTTTTGCTATTGGCGTTGATGAAATGAGTTGGGATGATTTGGACGAAAAGCATTATAACTGGCCTAAAGTTTCGGAAGTGCGAGCCTATCGCGATAAAGCCAGAGCGATTATTACTGATATTATCAAATCAACTCCATTGCGTCTGCCTATTGGTTGGGATAATCCGTTTTGGATAATTATGATGGGCATCGAGCACGAACGAATTCATTTGGAAACATCGTCGGTGCTTATAAGGCAATTGCCTCTCGACGAGGTTGTAAAAGACCGTTTCGGAGAAATTTGTTCTGCTCGGGGTGAGGCTCCGATAAATGAATTTTTAGCTGTTACGGGTGCAGAAATGACTCTTGGAAAATCGCGAGAAGATGGATTTTATGGTTGGGATAATGAATATGGTTCGCATAAAGAAACAGTAACCGATTTTAAGGCTACCAAATTTCTGATTTCAAACAGCGATTTACTAAAATTTATTCAAGCAGATGGATATAATGTTGAAACGTATTGGACAGAAGAGGGATGGAATTGGCGTAATTTCAAACAGGCTTCTATGCCATTATTCTGGCGACAAAAGCAAGATGGCTATTGGTTGCGTTTAGTAGCTGAAGAAATACCTATGCCGTGGAACTGGCCCGTGGAAGTGAATTACCTCGAAGCAAAAGCGTATTGTAATTGGTTGTCCGCAAACGAAGGTAAAACTTTTCGTTTGCCTACTGAAGCCGAGTGGTATAGATTGTTCGAGATAAGTAATGTGACAAATGCACCGGATTGGAAAGCAGCTCTCGGCAATATTAATTTAGAATATTTCACATCGCCTTGTCCAGTCGATATGTTCAAAATGGGCGATTTTTATGATATTATAGGCAACGTATGGCAATGGACAGAAACTCCGATTACCGGCTATCCCGGCTTTAATGTACACCCCATGTACGACGATTTTTCGACTCCTACCTTTGATGGGAAACACAACCTGATAAAAGGAGGTTCGTGGATTTCGACCGGAAACGAGGCGTTGAGAAATTCGCGTTATGCATTTCGGCGCCATTTTTATCAACATGCAGGTTTTCGAGTTGTACAGTCGGAAACTCCACTCGATATACAAACAAATGCTTACGAAACGGATGCGGAAGTAGCAAATTCGTGCGAAAACAATTGGGGTGATGCGTTTGGTGTAAATGTGGATTACTACAAACAATTGGCTCAAATTGTGCTTTCGACGAGTGATTTAAAGACGAAAAACGTACTCGACCTGAATGCAAAAATAGGACGACTGGCCTTTGAATTGGCTCCTTTTGCAGCGAAAATTACAGCTATCGATTTTTCGGCACGTTTTATTCGCATGCCAATACAGCTACAGGAAAAAGGATTTATTCGTTACATTATAAAAGACGAGGGCGATTTGGTACTTTATCGGGAATTGGTTTTGAACGACACGGACATAAAATCGGGATTTGAAAAAATCAATTTTATGCAGGATAATGCCAATAATCTGAAACCCATTTACAGCGGCTACGATGTAATTGTGTTGCCCAATTTGCTTGAGGAGTTAACTTGTCCGATTGTTTTTCTACAAAAAATTCACGAACGTCTGAATGCAGGAGGTTTGCTAATTATAGCCTCAACCTACGATTGGGAAAGTGGTGGCATCGACAGACCGCATTGGCCGGGTGGTTTCAAAAAAGATGGTGAGCCGTTTACTTCATTCGAGGGTATTTCGGAATTGTTGCAACCCGAATTTAAATTACTCAACCAACCGGTTACAATCATACAAAACAAACGCATCTCGTCGCGAAAAAACGAAACTTTGAGTTTAGAAGTGAGTTGTTGGCTAAAGAAATAATTGTTTTCTGGTGCAAAAATAGTCTATAAAAAACAAAAAACCTGATTATCTATTTGATAATCAGGTTTTTAATGTGGTACCACCAGGAATCGAACCGGGGACACAAGGATTTTCAGTCCTTTGCTCTACCAACTGAGCTATGGTACCTTTTTTGCCTTAGCGGGTGCAAATATACGGACATTTTTTTAATTCGCAAAGTGCAATATAATATTTTGCAAAAAAAAAGTTGCGAAGATGAGTTAATGTGCCGATATACAGTTTATTAAGTGTTTAAAACTGTTTGTGTTTTGGTTGCTTTGCGCTTACACGTTAAACCTGAAATGTATAATATCGCCATCGGTAACCACATATTCTTTGCCTTCCACATTCATTTTGCCGGCTTCTTTGCAGGCGGCTTCGGAACCTAATGTAACAAAATCGTTGTATTTGATAACTTCGGCACGAATAAATCCTTTCTCGAAATCGGTATGAATTACGCCGGCGCATTGTGGGGCTTTCCAACCTTTTTCGAATGTCCATGCACGCACTTCCTGTACACCTGCTGTGAAATAGGTTTGTAGGTCTAATAAATGATACGCAGCACGAATTAAACGCGCTACGCCCGATTCCGAAAGTCCTACTTCCTCCAAAAACATCTGACGCTCTTCGTAAGTTTCCAATTCGGCAATGTCGGCCTCAGTAGCAGCTGCAACAACTAAGATTTCTGCTTCCTCATCCTTTACCGCTTCGCGAACGGCATCAACATAAGCATTTCCATCAACAGCGGAGGCTTCATCTACATTACAAACATACATCACGGGCTTATTAGTTAGTAAGTATAGGTCTTTCACTAACTTTTTATCCAATTCGCCTAATTTTATAGTTCGTGCCGATTTGCCTTGCAATAATACATCGCGGTATTGTGTGTAAATATCAAACAGGGCTTTGGCTTGTTTGTCGCCCGTAGCAGCTTGTTTTTGAACTTTATTGATGCGACTTTCAATGGTCTCGAGGTCTTTTAATTGCAGTTCAATATCAATAATTTCTTTGTCGCGCACTGGGTTAATGCTTCCGTCTACGTGGGTAATATTTTCGTTTTCAAAACAACGTAATACATGAAGAATGGCATCTGTTTCGCGAATATTCGCCAAAAATTTATTTCCAAGTCCTTCGCCTTTGCTCGCTCCTTTTACCAAACCAGCAATATCAACAATCTCAACTGTTGTTGGCACAATACGTTGTGGGTGAACGAGTTCAGCCAATTTGTTCAACCGTTCGTCGGGGACGGTAATTACACCCACATTGGGTTCGATGGTACAAAAAGGGAAATTGGCAGCTTGTGCCTTTGCGTTTGATAAACAGTTGAAAAGAGTAGATTTACCTACATTGGGCAAACCCACGATTCCACATTGAAGAGCCATTATTGATTAGTTTGAGAGTCCCCTAAATCCCCCTTCAGGGGGCTTAAAGACAGCGTTATTAAATATCGCCGATTATTTTGTCAGATAATTTCGTTTCTGAATTTTCAGTAAAGCATTATTATACAACAACTTTAATTGAAATTGTTCTGATTTTGTAACGGTCGGCAAAGATAGTGATTTTTGACGATATAATTCGGGCTTATTCAAAAATTTGAAAACGGTCGGCATCTTTCCAAAAAGGCGACTTCGAGCGGAAGCGCTGCAACGGTTCGGTGCTTAATTCGTAAGTCAGCACCGAAGTTTCGTTTTCGGGGCAAGAGAGGAGAGGAGTGCCGAAATAGTCGAGTAGTACCGAATGTCCGTTATAATCAATGCCCGCTCCATCGGTTCCTACGCAATTTACGCCACATACATAACTTTGGTTTTCGATAGCGCGTGCTTGTAACAGAATATCCCAATTGCGAATGCGTTTTTCGGGGAAATTTGCCACGTAAATCAATAAATCGTAGGCATTATCCACATTGCGTGCCCATACCGGAAAGCGTAAATCGTAGCAAACAAGTACTTTAACGTTAAAACCTTTGTAGTTGACGAGTAATTTCTTCGAACCTACCGAAAAATACTTATCTTCACCACCCACACTGAATAAATGTCGTTTGTCGGCAATTTCAATTTTTTTGTCAGGAAAAACAAAAAAACTGCGGTTGTAAATATTCCCGTTTTCGGTAGCCATAAAACTGCCGGTAATGGCAATTTCGAAAGCAGAAGCACATTTCTGAAGCCACTGAACAGTTTCACCTTTCATTGTTTCGGCCAATTCGGGCTTTTCGGTGCAAAATCCTGTCGAAAACATTTCGTGCAATACCACCAAATCCGTTTTACCGTTTAATGCTGTTAAATGATTTTCTATAGCAGCAAAGTTTGCCGCTTTATCTGCCCAAACTATTTTATCCTGAATGATGGTTATTTTCATGATTGTCAGTTTTTATAAATATTTTATCGAAATGAAATTCGCAAATTGGATAATTCCAACCCAATTTTACAATATACTCCCGAAGCCACTTAGTAGCCCAAATTCAAAAATGTGTAGCGACATGCGATTTTATACGATAACCCAACCGAACATCAATTTTTGTTTCGCCATTGGCAGTTTGGTATAGAAGTATTTCGCTCGAATGTTTCATATTTACTTTTCGTGCTTTACTACAAATTTAATATTACCTCACCGGACGCAGAGCGTTGACTATAGCTTGCGTTGATCAAGGGGGTTAAAATTAGTCATTCTTATTTCATGTCTTTAATTAAATAGCTATCTTGTAAAAAACAAGTATCAATAAGTTGATTTTCAACTATTGAGACTTATTTATTTTTGGTAAAAACGATGAGTTTCAGACTGTAACATTTGGTGGCAGGAAACTACTTATATCCTTTCCGTACGACATTAAATCGCGAGCAACGGTTGACGAAATGTGGGCATATTCGGCTTCGGTAAATAAAATAACGGTTTCGATACCTGTAAGTAGTCGGTTATTATCGCCAATAGTGCGTTCGTACTCAAAATCGCCAACTGAGCGAAGTCCCCTGAGGATAAAGCTCGCTTGCATTTCGAGAGCAAAATCGACTGTCAGCGTGGAATAGGCAGTAACTTTGACATGCTTTTCACCTTCAAAAGCCTTTTGAATCATTTCAATACGTTTTTCGATAGAGAAAAGTGTTTTTTTGGATTGATTGTGACCAATGCCAATCACTATTTCGTCGAAAATACGTAAACCCCGTTTTACTATACTGTAATGACCTATTGTAAAGGGATCGAAAGTGCCAGGAAAAATTGCTCGTTTCATTTTTTCAGATTAAAGAACAAGGAGCCAAGAGCAAAGACTTGGATTGAGTTGCAAAAGTAAAGTATTTTTTTTATAAAATGTTACTCGTGAAGTAAAATGCTGCGAGATTAATACCAGCGACAGGTTTTGCAATGATGC
>DYSC01000176.1 GCA_020726365.1 Porphyromonas sp. | reverse complement strand
GTAAAGTTGAAAGTAAAAAAATTAGAGGACGTTTAGAACTTGCTCTTTAATTTGTTCTAATTCATCTTTCATCAACACGACAATTTTCTGCATTTCGCTATGGTTTGATTTTGAACCAAGCGTATTTACTTCTCTTCCAATTTCCTGAGCGATGAAACCGAGTTTTTTGCCGGGTGATTTTTCGTGATTCATAGTTTCGATAAAATAATCGAGGTGAGTTTTCAGTCGTACCTTTTCCTCATTTACATCTAATTTTTCGATATAAAAAATCAATTCCTGTTCTAACCTATTTTTATCGTAACTTATTTTATCAGAAATAGTTTGTAGATTTTCTTCAAGTTTCGCTTTAATTTTTTCAACACGTTCACCTTCAAATGGGGCTATTTGTTCGAGCAATTCAGCAATACGATTAATTTTAGTTACAAATACATTTTCGAGTGATTTACCTTCCTGAGTTCTGAATACTTTTAGTTGTTCAATTGCTTGATTAATAGCTATTTTTATTTCTTTCCATTCGTTTTCATCCATTTCAACGGTATCCGTTTTCAATGCATCCGGTAATCGAAGTAGTATATCGAACCAATTAGCAGGAACTTCAATTTTCAGATTATCTGAAATTTGTTTAATTTGCTCATAATAAGCCACTAAAACGGATTGATTAATTTGAGAAATCGATTCTTTTCCGGAATTATCGACATATAGTGCAAAATCAATTTTTCCACGTTCGAGTTGTTGCGAAAGCTCCGTACGAATTTCAATGTCCTTTTCGCGATACAAACCCGAAATCCGAGTCGATAGGTCTAACTGTTTACTATTGAGTGATTTAACCTCTACAACTATTTTTTTATTTCCGTATTCGCAGGTGGACTTACCAAAGCCTGTCATTGATTGAACCATAATGAAGATTATTTATTTAAGCATTCAATTGCAAAAGTACAATTTTTATTTTAATTAATTCAACTTTGACAGATTACGTTTTATGCAAAGATATTCAATAAATCGGAAGTAACTTTAAGCCCCTTTAGGGGTTTGGGGCGGAAATAGATAAGCTTTTTAACTGCCCCAAGCCCCTAAAGGGGGTGTATAATAGTCCCGTCTCTGATTTTTTATTTTAAAATTTATAATTTGTCGAAGTAGAATTAAAAGTAATAACAACAACTACTAACAGTTTAGTAGCAACAAATTAAAAAGACTGACAGATTTGACAAAAAACAGCATTTCTGCTATTGATTTTTTCAAAAAAGAGCGTATCTTTGCGAATGAACAGTGTATTATTTTGATTTATGTTTTATTACTGTTAAACTTACAATTGACTTATTATTAAATTTATATAATCATGGAAAAAACGAAAAAATTTCTTTTACCCGAGAGTGAATTACCGACACATTGGTACAACATTATGGCTGAAATGCCTACTAAACCCATGCCAATGATACATCCCGGAACCCGACAATCAATTACAGCTGAAGATCTTTATCCATTGTTTGCCAAAGGGTTAGTCGATCAGGAAATGAACAGAACTGATGCATGGATAGAAATTCCGGAAGAGGTTCGTGAAAAATATAAAATCTACCGTCCTACTCCACTTGTACGTGCATACAATCTCGAGAAAGCACTTGACACACCGGCTCATATCTACTTCAAAAATGAAAGTGTTAGTCCGGTTGGTTCGCATAAATTAAATTCGGCTCTTGCACAGGCTTATTATTGTAAAGAGGCAGGAGTTACAAACGTAACGACTGAGACCGGTGCCGGACAATGGGGAACTGCTATGGCATTTGCATCGAAAGTTTTTGGATTGGACTTGGCAGTATATATGGTAAAAATTAGCTATGAACAAAAGCCATATCGTCGCTCTTTAATGCAAACATGGGGTGCACAAGTTGTACCTTCGCCGAGTATGTCGACCAAAGCTGGTCGTAAAATAATTACCGAACGTCCTAATTATCAGGGTAGTTTGGGCACAGCAATTTCGGAAGCCATTGAACTTGCCATGAGTACGCCCAATTGTAAATATACACTTGGTAGTGTATTGAACCATGTTTCGCTGCATCAAACAGTAATTGGCTTGGAAGCAGAAAAACAAATGGAAATGGCTGGTGAATATCCAGATGTTATAATAGCTTGCTTTGGAGGAGGATCTAATTTTTCGGGCATTACATTTCCGTTTTTACGCCACAATTTTAAAGATGGTAAAAAAACGCGCTTTGTATCAGCCGAACCATCTTCGTGTCCAAAGTTGACACGTGGTGTTTTTCAATACGATTTTGGAGATGAAGCTGGATATACTCCACTTATTCCAATGTTCACTTTAGGACACAATTTTGCACCGGCTCATATTCACGCCGGAGGTTTACGTTATCATGGAGCAGGTACAATTGTAAGCCAGCTTATGAAAGACAACTTTTTAGAAGCTGTTGATATAAATCAGCTTGATTCATTTAAAGCAGGTGTTTTGTTTGCTCAAACCGAAGGAATAGTACCAGCTCCCGAATCGGCTCATGCCGTAGCAGCTACCATCAACGAAGCTTTAAAAGCTAAGGAAGAAGGAGTTAAAAAAACTATTTTATTCAATTTATCCGGTCATGGGTTGGTAGATATGAGTTCTTACGATCAATATTTAGCCGGTGATTTGGTTAATTATTCGTTAACAGACAATGATATTGCTGAGAATATTGCTCAACTAGAAAAAATTTTATAACAATTTAGTGTACTTTTTGGGATTAGCTAAAAAAGGAGAATGTAGATTGCATTCTCCTTTTTTATGCTTTCAGTTCAAAAGTAATAGTTCGTTTTGTAAGCTTTTTTGTAATTTATTTAAAATCAATAGTTTTACTTTGTCATAAGGGCTGAAATAATTACTAAAAATGAACTTGGTTCTGCTGAAAAATAAATTTTA
>DYSC01000175.1 GCA_020726365.1 Porphyromonas sp. | reverse complement strand
AACACGTGGCTCGATAATTTTCACATCGGGGATTGTAGTAGGCAGTACGTTCATTATTTACGAGTTACAAGTTGTTGTAAATATTGTCCGTATTGGTTCTTTTTCATGGGTTCAGCAATGCGTAGGACATCTTCGGCAGTAATCCAACCATTATGGTAAGCAATTTCTTCGAGGCACGAAATTTTTAATCCCTGACGTTTTTCTAACACTTCGATAAAAGTAGAAGCTTCGGAAAGCGAATCGTGTGTACCGGTATCGAGCCATGCAAAACCACGTCCAAAAAGATTGACCTTTAACTCGCCATCAGCTAAAAACTCCTGATTTACAGTTGTAATTTCCAACTCACCACGATGCGATGGTTTAATGGTTTTGGCCACTTGAACCACTTTGTTTGGGTAAAAGTAAAGGCCTACCACTGCATAATTGGATTTTGGCTCTGCAGGTTTTTCTTCAATACTCAGCACATTGCCTTCGGCATCGAATTCGGCAACTCCGTAGCGCTCAGGGTCGTTTACATAATAGCCAAAAACAGTAGCTTTAGCGTGTTGTTCGGCATTTTGTACCGCATCGTGCAACATATTTTGCAATCCCTGTCCATAAAAAATATTATCGCCCAACACCAAACAAGCAGCATCGTTACCAATAAACGATTCGCCGATAATAAAAGCCTGTGCTAAACCATCGGGGCTGGGTTGCTCTGCATATTGAAAATTCACGCCCAAATCAGCACCCGAGCCCAACAAACGTCGGAAACCAGGTAAATCGTCGGGCGTTGAAATAATCAAAATATCGCGAATGCCTGCCAACATCAGTACAGATATTGGATAATAAACCATTGGTTTATCGTAAATAGGAATTAATTGTTTTGAAATTCCTTTTGTAATGGGATACAAGCGTGTACCGGATCCTCCGGCTAATACAATTCCTTTCATTATGTGTAGATTAAAAGTCCCCTAACCCCCAAAGGGGGAATGAGAGAGATTGATATTTTTATTTTTCTTCCGATTTCAGGTTTAAGCCCAATTCCTTTACATAAAGCATCCCTAAGAGATAAACTACAATAAGCACTCCACCAATAACACCGCCAATAAAAGTACCTTTAATCTTACCTATTTTTTCTTTTTTAAGCGGAAAAATAGGTTGATCGATAACTTGTACCAAAGGTGTTTCGCGTGCTAAATCCAATTTTAGTGTTTCTAAATTTTTGAGAATTTCGGTATAAACAGTGCCATACAACTGAGCCTCGCTCTCCTGCTTCATGCGAGGTACGGCTGCATATTGCAAAGCTGGATTAATATTTACCTGCGAGTAACCTGCGCCCTTGTACAATGCAGCCTCGTACAATGCACGAACCGAATCGGCTTTTTGCTGCATCATATCAATGTTGTAGCGACTTTGAGCGGTTTTAGTCTGACGATAAAAGCGATAGGTTTGGTTCATTAATGTTTCAACAAACAATTTCGAAAACAATTCGTCTTTACTCGTAAAATCAACATTCACAACACTAACCTTTTTATCTTTACGAATAATTTTAAGGCTTTGTCCTTTAATAAAACCATCGTACACCACATACAACATACTATCTTGTGTACGGTTAAATGTATTGCGGTCATGCCCCACGGGATATGCTAAATCACGAAGGTCCTTATTTTTCTTTATTTTTTTGAGTGCTTTACGCATTTCGGTAAAATCCATATAGGCTTCCATCAAGGTTTTGCGTTGACCTTTATAATCAACAGGCGTAAGCAATGTTTGCTCAATAGCATGGCGCGATTTAATAATTTCCAATAAATTATCGCCGCTAAAAGCTCCATTACTGCCGCCACCCACTAATCCGGCAAAGCCAAACGACGATGCCAAATCGGATAAGCCACCACTACTGCTTTTTTCGACCAAGGCAAACGATAGATGTGCTGTATAAGTTGGTTTAACGATAAAGGAAGCAGCCAAACCAATAGCAGCACCACCAAATCCAACTATGCAAATAATTTTCCATTTGCCAAGCAGGTAGTTGTAGTATTTTTTAATAGATTGTATTAGCTCTACCAGCGAAATTTCGTTTGCTTGAGTGGCTGATTTTTGTGCGGACGTACTCATTATTCAGTAGTTGTATTATTTTTAAGTGTATTCGAAACAATGGCGTAAATTATAGCTGCCATAGAAGTAACCGATGTCATAACCGAAATGTTTTCGCCGGTAGTCATTTTTTGGCGTATATCCATTTGTTTTTGAGGAACTAAAATCTGCGAACCAGGCATTACTTTAGGATAGCAATGAATACCTAAGAAACTTCGGGTACTTTTGGAAGTTCCATTGGGGTTTAATACAAAAATTTTGCTGCGAAGTGCCATATTCGAAACTCCTCCAGCACCATTTATATAATCTTTCAGGGTATACGATTTATCGAACCGTACATAGGTAGGAAAATAGACAGCACCCATAACACGTACCGTTTGCAACTCGCGCGGAACATAAATTATGTCACCTTCCTCTAATTTCAAATCGAACTTTCCACGAGGATTACGCATTATATTTGTAAGATTAATGCCAACAACACCTTCGGTATTTTCGATATTACTTAAAATATCGACACCCATTAACTTTTGTTGCAGCAAATCGATAGTTTCTACACTCCCGGTTTGTTTTATTCCAGCTTGTTCAAGTAGCTGTGCATCAATTTTATTTCCCGACGATTTTTCCAATTGCATTTTGGCATTTTGCATCATAAAATTATTAAGTTTCAATTGTGCATTGTCAAACTTTTGGTTGCGTATTAAAAAAGCTCCTGCCGGAAACGCATAATTAGTAAATCCGCCCGAACGTTTAATAATATCGGAAATATATTCTTTTTTCGAAATAATATTATAAGCTCCCGGACGAAGCACTTCACCATCGAGACGTACCATACGGATATTTTCATATCC
>DYSC01000044.1 GCA_020726365.1 Porphyromonas sp. | reverse complement strand
TACAATGCCTATGGACATAAAAATCCGTTTTCGATTGATTTTGAACAAGATGCCGACGACCCTACTAAAACAAATGCCGTAATGACTTACTTGTTTACCTTTGTGCCGTCGATAACGTATAATTTTAGATTTTGATGCTCAATAGTCCGTTAGAAAAAATACTTATGCGGCTTTAGTTCCGAAAAGTACCATATTTTCTAATTAAAAGTGCTATTTATTCAAATATTTCTCTTAACTCTTTGTTGCTAAGTTTACCAATCCAGTTTTCGCCAGTGGCTACTGTCATGTCGGCTAAGTGCTTCTTTTTCTGTATCATATCGTTTATTTTTTCCTCAAAAGTATTTTGAGTGATAAAGCGGTGAACCATCACGTTTTTCTTTTGTCCGATACGGTATGCACGGTCGGTAGCCTGATTTTCAACTGCTGGGTTCCACCACAAATCGTAATGAATTACGTGCGAAGCGGCAGTAAGGTTTAGTCCAGTACCAGCAGCTTTGAGCGAGAGTAGAAAAATTTTATCGGCACGATTGTGCTGGAAACGTTCTACCATTTGTTGTCGTTCAACTACTGAGCAACCTCCGTGATAGAACATAGGTTTTTCGCCAAAGCGTTCGGTAATAAAGCGTTCGAGCAACAATCCCATTTCTTTGAATTGGGTAAAAATTAGCACCTTTTCGCCTGCTTCTACAATACTGTCTAACAGTTCGAACAGTAATTCCATTTTGCCAGACAAAAGTGGGTCGTAATTACTATTTTTCAAGAAGTTAGTAGGGTGATTGCATATTTGCTTCAGAGCCAGAATCATTTGCAATACAAGCCCTTGTCGTTTAAATAGCGATTGACCATCTACTCCGGCAAGTCCTTCAATTTCGGCCATAGCTGCCTGCATGGTTTTTTCGTAAAGTGCTGCTTGTTGTTTGGTAAGTAGTGCCAATTGGTTTTGTTCCACTTTATCGGGCAAATCCGAAATAATGGATTTATCTGATTTCATGCGGCGCATCATAAAAGGAGATGTGATTTTGCGGAACTTACTAACTGCCTTTTCGTCGTTAAAAACTTGAATTGGATCGGCAAAATTTTCTTTAAAAGTCTTTACGTTACCCAAATAACCTTTGTTGGCAAATTCCATTATCGACCAAAACTCTGTAAGACGATTTTCTACTGGCGTACCACTCATAGCAATGCGGATAGTGGACGGAATACTTTTGATGGCTTTTGATTGAGCTGTATCGTAGTTTTTGATGTTCTGCGCTTCGTCAATCACCATTACCTGCCATTTTTGTTTTTTAAGCAATTCATGGTCGCTTCGTAAAACTCCGTAAGTAGTAAGCATTACGTCGGCTACGAACAACTTTATATCGCGTACACCTCCATGAAAAATATGTGTAGAAATGCTTGGGGCAAATTTTTCAATTTCAGCCTTCCAGTTGGTTAGCAAACCCGTAGGCACTACTACCAATGCTTTATTTTTATCATCAATCGCCTTTTCTTCTTTCAGTTTTAGCAACATCGAAATCACCTGAAGTGTTTTTCCTAACCCCATATCATCGGCAATAATACTGCCGAAGCCAATGCGACTATTGCGGTACATCCACGAAAAACCACGCTGCTGGTAGGGACGCAACTGTGCATTGAGCCCTGTGGGTAATGGAATATCTTCGTTTGAAGTTAATTCCCTTATCATATCGCGTACCTCATCGGTAAGGCTTACATGAGCACCATGATATTCTTCGGCTAATGCTGTTTGAAGCAATTCATAAGCACTGAGCTCTTTATCGCCATTTAATGCTTTTTGAAGTTTTTCCATTTCCTCTGCACTTACATAAATGAAATTTTCCTTGAATCGGAAAAGTCCACCTGCATTTTTCATCAGTTTCTTGAATTCATCGGGTGAAATTAGCGTATCGCCCAGCGCCACCTGCCAGTCGAAAGCCAACAGCTGGTCTAAACGCACATAACTCTGACCATTACTTTTAGCTCGTAATTTGAGTGACACTTGCGGTTTTAACAAATACTGTAAGGTTTTTGGCAATAAGACCTTGACATTTAACAATTTAATGGCAGGAAGAATTTCGATCAAAAATGGTGAAAATCCCGCCATGTCAAATCGTATCGGTTCGCGGGTTTCGGTATTGATGTAATTGTCCAATCCTTTGATAAACGACGATAACAGCGACAAGGATTGAAGAATTTTAAAACGTTGTTTTTCAAATTGTTTCTGCTGTAATATTTTGGATAGTTCAACAGGTAATTCTTCGGGTTTGGCTGTATTTTCGACACTTATTTGCACATCAAACAAATCTTCGCCCAACTCCGAAACTGTAATTAAAGGACGATATTCTCCCGTTGTGAGATAAAATCGGTCTAACCACACTTTTATCCCACCACTCAGTGAGATTTCGCCAACGCCCGAAAAGGCATACACTTTTTGTTTAAAAAACATATCTTCAAACAAATCGCCTGTTGAAGGTTTTGATAATTTAACCATCAATTCGCTGATAAATAGCGAAAGTAACTCTTGAACTTGATTTTCGAGGGGTATTAGTTGCTTTTTTGCTGCGGTTTTTTTCAAAATAAGCAATAAGTTGGGTGGTAAAATGCTGACAAGTCGCACGATGAGTAGTCGCACTTGTTCATCGATAGTGGCAGGCAACCATCTGATAACAAATCCCTTGTTTTCGAGTTGAACAATTTGCGGCACAACATTACCGTTGGAAATGAGGTGAAGTGAGGCAAGCAATATTTTATAAAATGCCGCTACCGAAGGCTGATAATCGGGCAAACGATCGGCATTGAGCGCAAATAGCGATGGTATAAGCTGATTGTTGGTTGTGAATGAATGACTTTCGCCACCAATTTCTGTGTGATTATTATTGTCGATAGTGAATGTAAGCGTAGTGTGGTAATTTATCTCCGACGTTTTATTATTGATAGGATAAAGTGCCTCAAAAGAAAGTTTTCTGCTTAAAAATCGATTTGCATCGCGTGCATTTCGGGTAAACTGAGTATTAAATTTATCGCGAAAATTTCCAGATGAATAAAACGGAGGAGCATCGGGCAAAAGTGTTACCAAGGACTCGGAGAGGTTGTTCAATCGCGAAAAATCGACGCGTTCATACGCTTTTTCTTCGTCATAATCGGGCATTTTCTTTTTCGACACTTTCAAAATCGCCGACAAGGAAGGGATTTCGGTTTTCTTTTGATCTTCAATAATTATTCCTCGTTTGTTCAGTTCTTCCAGCAGATTTACGTTGTGAATTTCGAAAACCAAAAATGGATTATTATCTATTTCGCGGCTAATCATATAAATAACTGCAGCCAAATGCTTGCATGGCACAGCCCAATCGGGACAAGAACATTGCATTTTAAAATCTGTCCACTGGCGAGGAAAAACTTTCAGTCCTTTTTGTTCGGCTATGGTCAATATTTCAGGATCAAGTTCCCGATTTAGAAGTTTAGAAATCAATGCTGGACGTTGTACAATGTCATCCATTAAGTCTTCTACCTGCTCTACGAAAAATGGCGGTACAATTATAGTTACATTATAAGGACGCGGACGACTGCCGGCAACTTTGGCATTTATTTGGTTACCTTTAATTTTTACCTCTTTCACGTAGCCGTTGCGCGCATACGAAGCTCCACGAGGCAGGCGATTATCATAATCTACGTTTTCCAACGACCGCAACCAATGCTCACCCCACCATGTTTTTCCGAATTGAATAGCCATAAAAATGATTTGTTTTTTTGATTTTTTGATTTTTTGAAAGATGAATGCAAAGTTAAGCTAAAAAGATTATTCTGCAAGATTATAATTGAGTATCAACGGTTTTTTTAGGGACAAACGGTTTCCTATTAATAATTAGTTAGGGACAAGCGGTTTCCCAACCTAATTATTAAAAAAATAAAAAAGGCAGCGCCTCGTCAGCGTCTGCCTTATTTTTTTTGCGGTTATAAACCTTTTTACTTTCTATTATTTTGCTATAATTTATCGCTTTACCATGTGTTTTTAGTTCCTCTTCACGGCTTTGCTTTCGCGAGGCTTTTACCTGCTCTAAAACTGAGTTCTTTTTTTTCTGTTTCATATTAATTTTTATAATTAGTAATTATTATCATATCACCATAACTTCACATTATCACATAACGTTCCCCATTTTCCAACTCCTTAATTTCCACATTTACAACCGAATCGGGTAGGAGCGACGCGATATTTTCCGACCACTCGATAAAACAAAGGTTACCACTGTACAAATACTCTTCAATGCCAATTTCGAGTGCTTCCTCTATTTTATTTATCCGGTAACAATCGAAATGATAGATAATCCGTCCATCAGCAGCTGCATATTCGTTCACTATGGCGAAGGTCGGAGAGTTCACTGTTTCAATTACACCAAGTTCTTCACAAATAGCTTTTATAAATGTTGTTTTTCCGGCACCCATAGCTCCGTTGAATGCAAATACTTTTCCTTCTCCAATTTGATAAATAAATTGTCGGGCAGTTTCGTTTATAGTTTGTATCGATTTTATTTTAAGATTCATGCCTTATGTCGATATTTTAAATTTCCTTTATAAGTTATCTAAAATAGGTAATTTCTTTTAACTTGCTAAACCTAACAAGTTTTATAAACCTGTTAGGTTTTCATATAGCTTTAGTCTCTTTATTAGTTCTTTATTTCAATGCAAAGATACTGCTATTTTTAAATATTAAATTCTCATGGCTTCAAACCGTCGTTAAAATAGTTGTAAACTATTGAAGATCTGTTAGTTCCAATTATTTCTGCAAGTTCTTCAATTTTAGCATTCCTGATTCGTTTTACGCTTTTAAACTGTTTTATCAGGTCATTTTTTGTCTTTTCGCCAATTCCGTCTATATTATTAAGTTCCGAAGCTACTTGATTTTTGCTTCGCTTATTGCGATGGAAGGTGATGGCAAAACGGTGAACTTCATCCTGCATTCCGGCAAAGAATTTGAAAAGTTGATCGGTAGGTTTTAGTCCAACTGTTTGTGGAGGGAATCCAATTAATATTTCGTTGGTTCGGTGCTTTCCATCTTTTGCCAATCCGGCAATCGGAATTTGAAGTTTTAATTCATCTTCAATTACTTGCCGTATCACCTCCATTTGACCGATACCACCATCTGCTACAATCATGTCAGGTAAAGTAAGTTCTTCGTTTATTGCGCGTGAATATCTTCGCCTAACAACTTCCTTCATAGATGCATAATCATCAGGACCTTGTACTGTTTTTATGCTATATTTTCTGTATTCCTTTTTTGCAGGTTTTCCTTTAATATATACTACACAAGCAGCTACGGCATCGCTTCCTTGAATATTTGAATTATCAAAACATTCTATTTGCATGGGTAGTTTTGGAAGTGCTAATTTTTCTTTTATTGCTTCTAACAATTGAATTGCCCGTTGATCTGGATTTAGTTTTTCAGTTTGTTTTAGTTTATCCAATTTAAACTGACGTACATTTTGCTCGGCTAAGTCAAGTAGTTTTTTTCTATCTCCACGTTGCGGCACTACAAATTGAATCCCCTTTAAATCAATATCAATTTTAAAAGGTAGAACAATTTCTTTTGAATTACTTTTTAATTTTTCTCTAAGTTCTACAATAGCTATGGCTAAAATATCTTCTTTCTGTTCGTCCAATCGTTTTTTGTACTCTATGGTGTAGCCCTGAATAATACTTCCTTTTGATATTCTTAGTATATTTATATATGCCGAATTTTCATTTTCTTCAAAAGCAAATACATCGGTATTATCCAAGATTGTATTTGAAATAACTGATTTCGAACGATAATTTTCTATTAATTCGTGTTTTTGTTTTATTAAATGTGCTTCTTCAAATTTAAACTCTGACGATAATTTTTGCATCTGATTCATCAGAAATTTACTTATTTCATTTCCATCTCCCTCAATAATTTTTTTTACTTGTTCAATATGTTTCTGATACTCTTCGATTGATTCTTTTGCTTCACATGGTCCATTACATTTATGTATATGATATTGTAGGCAAACTTTAAATTTTCCTTTTTGTATGCTGTCGTTGAATAGTGGCAACCGACAAGTACGTATAGGGTATAGCCGATGAATAATTTCAAGCAATGAGTTAATCGTCCAGTTCGAACTGTAAGGTCCATAGTATAGTGAACCGTTTTTTATAATGTTTCGCGTTTTAAATACACGGGGAAATGGTTCATTGGTTATACATATACTTGGGTATGTTTTTCCATCTTTTAATAATACATTGTATCGGGGTTGATGTTGTTTTATTAGATTATTTTCGAGAAGCAGCGCATCTTCCTCTGTTGCTACAACTATGTATTTGAGCGACGCAATGTTTTTAACTAATACATTAGTTTTGCCTTGTTCGTGAACTTTATTAAAGTATGAGCTAACTCTTTTTTTTAAATTCTTTGCTTTACCAACATATATAATTTCGTCGTGTACATTAAAGTATTGGTATACTCCCGGAACTTCGGGAAGCGAATCAATTTGTTGTTTTAATGTATCAATTGTTCTCATTAATTATTTTGTTCCACGTGGAACTTTATATTTTTTGTTTAGATATGTTTCACGTGAAACAATAATCTCAGACTTTTCAAACCATTCAAGCTTGAAACAGAAATTTTATCTTCCCAACAAAACTAATAACACATTTACATCGCTTGGCGATATTCCAGGTATACGACTTGCTTGTCCGATTGTTTTAGGGTCTATTTTTGTAAGTTTTTGACGTGCTTCTGTAGAAAGTGATTGTATTTCGGAATATTCAATTCTTCCACTTAATGGAATATGTTCTAATCGCTGAAGCTTTTCGGCAATCAATTTTTCGCGTACTATGTAACCTTCGTATTTTAAAATTACTTCAGCTGACTCTATGATTTCATCTTTTCTTGATTTTATATCGTTAATTTTTGCTTTTAGTGCAGGTATGGCGGCTGCTAATTCATTAATTCCAAGTTGCGGACGCACCACTAAATCGGCTAATTTACATCCGTGTTTTAGTTCAGAAGATTCTTTTGATGCTAAAAACTCGTTAATATAGGCCGGTTTAATTGAATAATTACGAATAAAGTCTATTAATTTTGCTTGCTCTTCTTTTGCTGAAACGAACTGTTCAGCTCTATTTTGTTTTACAATACCTAAGTCAATTCCTTTTTGTGTAAGTCTCATATCAGCATCATCTTGTCGAAGTAATAAGCGATATTCTGCGCGTGAAGTAAACATACGATAAGGCTCGTCAACGCCTTTGGTTACTAAATCGTCGATTAGAACGCCTATATAAGCTTCATCCCGTCCGAGTGTAAAAGGTTTTCCTACATGACAATTTATATGAGCATTTAAACCGGCAATAATTCCCTGACCTGCTGCTTCTTCGTATCCAGTTGTTCCATTCACTTGTCCCGCAAAGAATAAATTTTTAATTAGTTTCGTTTCAAGCGTATGTTTTAGCTGAGTAGGGTCAAAGAAGTCGTATTCTATGGCGTAACCTGGTCTGAAAATATGTGCGTTTTCAAGGCCTGGAATAGTGCGCAATGCATTAATTTGAATTTGGAGTGGGAGCGAGGATGAAAATCCATTCAGATAGTATTCGTTTGAATCTACTCCTTCGGGCTCTAAAAACAATTGATGAGCGATTTTATCAGCAAAAGTAACTATTTTAGTTTCAATACTTGGGCAATATCTAGGTCCGATACTTTGGATTTGACCGTTGTACATGGGCGAATCGTCTAACCCTTTACGTAACTCGTCGTGGGTTTTTTCGCTTGTGTAGGTTATAAAGCAACTTATTTGTTTCAATTCGCGTTTTACTCCTTCGAGAAATGAGAACTTATGAAAATCGTTTTCTCCGATTTGTTCTGTCATTTTGCTGAAATCTATGGTACGTCCATCAATTCTACAGGGCGTTCCTGTTTTCATCCTATCTGAGGTGAACCCGATTGCTTTCAGTTGTTCAGTAATACCATACGAAGCCGGTTCTGAAATCCTACCTCCTTTTAATTGATTTTTGCCAATATGCATTAAGCCTCCTAGAAATGTACCATTTGTTAGTATTACGCTTTTTGCATGCATTTCAACGCCTAAAGCTGTTTTTACACCTACAACGCTTTTGTTATTAATCAATAGTTCTACAACTGTATCTTGCCAAATGTATAAGTTTGGTGTATCACTAATAGCCTTTATCCATTCCTGAATAAATTGGTGCCGGTCGCTTTGGCTGCGTGGACTCCACATAGCTGGACCTTTTGATCGGTTAAGCATACGAAACTGAATGGCTGAGCGGTCAGTAACAATTCCCATTTGACCGCCAAGTGCATCAATTTCACGTACAATTTGACCTTTTGCTATACCTCCAACAGCAGGGTTGCAGCTCATCTGTCCAATTTTGTTCATATCCATCGTTATAAGCAGGGTTTTTGAACCCATATTGGCTGCTGCACATGCTGCTTCATTGCCAGCGTGCCCTGCTCCTACAACGATTACATCGTATTTGAAATCCATTATATTATTTACTGTTTACAATTTTATCATTTATTATCCTAAATCCAAACTTTTAATAACAATGCTTTGTTACATAATGTTTTGGGTTGCAAAGTTATAAAATTGTATGGAAATAGCTTCTTCTTTGCTTTAATTATCCTTAATTTAAAATTATCATTTTACAACCGAGCAAAAGCAGTTTATGGACAAGTAAGATAATTGGTTATAATACTTCCGTAAAATACAACAAGCCCCGATTTCAATTTGAAATCGGGGCTTGTTGTATTTGTCAATTACTTAATATCACCTTCAGCAATCAGATATTCAGCAATTTGAACAGCGTTAAGTGCTGCGCCTTTTTTAATTTGGTCGCTAACGCACCAGAAAGTAATACCATTCGGATTTGCCAAATCTTTGCGGATACGGCCTACGTGAACTGGGTCTTTGCCTGAAAGGAACAATGGCATTGGGTATTTCTTTTCTGCCGGATTGTCGATTACTTCAACGCCCGGAGCTGCTGCAAATGAGGCACGAACTTCTTCTACGCTAAGTGATTTTTCGGTTTCTGCCCATACACTTTCAGAGTGTGCACGAAGTGCAGGTACACGGACGCACATAGCGCTTACTTCTATATCCGAATGCATAATTTTACGCGTTTCGTAGTACATTTTCATTTCTTCTTTGGTGTAACCGTTGTCGGTAAATACGTCAATTTGCGGAATAAGGTTATAAGCCAACTGATATGCAAATTTACTTACTGTTGGTTCTTCACCAGCCAACACTTGGCGATATTGCAGGTCTAACTCGTCCATAGCTGCTGCACCAGCTCCCGAAGCTGCCTGATAGGTAGAAACATGAACTCGTTTGATGTGCGACAAGTTTTCGATAGCTTTCAATGCCACTACCATCTGAATGGTTGTACAGTTTGGATTAGCAATAATACCGCGTGGACGAGCTTTGGCATCGGCAGCATTCACTTCCGGCACTACCAATGGAATATCAGCATCCATGCGGAAAGCAGAAGAGTTGTCAATCATGACGCCCCCAAATTTAGTAATATCTTCGGCAAATTCTTTCGAAATACTTGCACCTGCCGATGTAAAGATGATTTCAAAACCTTTAAAATCATCACCGTGTTTAAGTTCTTTCACGGTGAGTTTTTCACCTTTAAACTCATAAACACTACCCGCACTGCGCGATGACCCAAATAGGGACAATTCCGTCAATGGGAAATTACGTTCGGCCAGCACACGCAAAAATTCCTGACCTACAGCGCCACTTGCGCCTACAATTGCTACTCTCATTGTTTTTAATAATAGCCCCTAACCCCTAAAAGGGGAATAAAAGAGCGTTGTTTTTTAGTTGTTTTTATAATCAAAATTTATTGCCATTTTAATATTTAATTGTAAATAATTGACAATATATTTGCCAATTGTTTATATATTTGTATTTCAAATAAGTAAATAACTTCTATCTCCATTTAGGGGTTAGGGGCATTTATTTTGACTGCAAAAGTAATTCATTTTTACATATTTAGCAACTTTATGCGAAAACTTACACTGTTTTTTACCATTTTTGTGCCTATCTATATGAACGCACAAATCAACGAATCGTTCACCGATGGCGATTTCTCGGTACAGCCTGAATGGGTTGGAAATACTTCAAATTTCGTTGTAAACCCGCAGTTTCAACTGCAATCGAATGCTGCTGCAACTTCTACTTCGTGGTTGTTTACTTCTTCGGCTGTTATCGAAAATGCCGTCTGGGAGTGCTCGTTACGGATTAAATGCACTACATCATCGTCGAACTATGCAGCGATGTATCTGATTTCGGATGTACCTGATTTGACTGATGGCTGTAATGGCTACAATGTTCAGGTGGGTGGAACGAATGATGAGGTTTCGCTTTTTCTACAGCAGGGAACTAAAAAAACAAAAATTATTGATGGTGTGGATAAACGTACTGATGGAAATCCGGTTGAAGTAAGGATTAAAGTAACGCGTGATAAAGAAGGAACATTTACATTGTATACTAAAATCGGGACCGAAACAGATTATAAATTAGAAGGAAATGCTACAAATACAGCTGTAACAACTACCAATTACTTCGGACTTTTGTTTTCAAATACATCAACAACAGGAAGTTCGTATTATTTCGACGATATAATTGTTACCGGTAATGTAGCTGCCGATAACATAGCTCCTGAATTACTTTCGGCTACAATAGTGCTTCCTAATAAGATTTTATTAGAATTTTCGGAAGCAGTAGATATCTCAAATGCCACCTTTTTGGTTTCAAATGGACTTAATTCGCCTGAGACTGTTTTGTTACAAACTAATAAAATTTTAGAATTAAATTTTGTAGCCAACTTTGAGAAAGGGGCTTTGTATTCGCTTGAAATTAAAGGAGTTTTGGATAATTCAGGCAATATTATGTTGCCACTTACTAAAAAAATCGGACTCTCTGAACAGCCCGAAGCTGGTGATATTGTTTGGAACGAATTGATGTTTAATGCACCTGAAAGTGGTCAGGAGTACGTGGAAATTGTGAATGTTTCCGAAAAGCTGATTAACTTGTCGAAAATAGCTTTTGCTTCGCGCAAAACGGATGGATCGCTCAATACGGCTGTTAGTATTCTCACTGAAAATTATATTGCACCCAATGAGGTGATTGCCTTTGCGCTTTCACCCGATTCGGTGCTTAATTATCACCACCCTACGACTGATGCCCACGTAATTGCTACCAAAAATTGGTATAATTTAAACAACGAATCGGCAACGATAGTGCTTTGCAATTTGGCTAAAGATACCATTTACGACGAAATTTCGTACGATAGTCGTTGGCATCATCTGCTTATTTCGGATAAAAAAGGCGTTGCGTTGGAGCGAATAAATCCGAACAGACCGACTCAGGATGTTACAAATTGGCATTCGGCTGCATCAGAAGTAAATTTCGGCACACCTGGCTACGAAAATTCGCAGTATAGGGCTATGGGAGATGTTATTCCCGAGAAAGTCGTTTGGTTCGAATCCGAAATTTTTAGTCCGGATAATGATGGAACAAACGATGTTTGTATGGTGCGCTATAGCACCGAATATTCCGGATTTATTGCCAACGTTGCCGTCTTCAATCCTATGGGATTGAAAATTGCCGAATTGGCGCAAAATGCTTTACTTTCGGCAGATGGCTTGTTGACATGGGATGGAAAAACGCTACGTGGAACAAACGTTGAGACGGGTATTTATGTGCTTTATTTTGAAATGTTTCACGCCACAACGGGGCAAAAAAAGAATTTTAAACTACCTTTGGTTGTTTCTGCCCGCTAATTTTGAATATTTAACAAGTTAGAATGCTTTAAATCAGCTATCTTTGCATCCAAAAAAAATGGATAAAATAAGTTATGCCCTTGGTCTAAGCTTGGGCAACAATTTGAAAAACAGTGGAATTGATAGTCTCGACTATGCAGTATTAGCTAAAGGAATAGAAGATATTTTGGAGCAAAAAACGCCTGAAATGGGTGCTCAGGAAGCTCAGGCAATTATAAGTGAGTTTTTTCATGCTTTGCAGGAAAAAACTTCCGAAGCAACCATTATTGCCGGAAAATCATTTCTTGCTGAAAATGCCAAACGCTATGGCGTTGTAACCTTAGCAAGTGGATTGCAATACGAAGTAATTACAGGCGGTGCAGGCGAAACTCCGTTAGCCAGCGACAAAGTAAAAGTACATTACCACGGAACATTAATCGATGGAACGGTTTTCGATAGTTCTGTCAGTCGAGGTGAGCCTGCCACTTTTGGAGTAACACAAGTAATAAGTGGTTGGATTGAAGCACTGCAATTAATGCCGGTTGGATCGAAATGGAAATTATTTATTCCTTCGAATCTGGCTTACGGCGCACAGGGTGCAGGTCAGCAAATTGGGCCACACACAACATTGGTGTTCGAAGTGGAATTGTTAGAAATAATATAACATCTCATGTTTCGTTTTCGACGTTTTGTATTAATTTAATTTTTAAAAAAATTACTCGTAACTAATTTCTTGCAACTAATATATAATCAATAACATGACGCCAATGCACTTTTGCATAAAAGCGTCAAAACAAAAATTCCATGAAAAAAACAGTGTTAATTCTTGCGGCAGCAGTGTTTGTAATTGCTTCTGTAAGTGCCAAAGAAAAGAAAAACAAAAAAGACAAAAATGCTCCTGCACCTGTTACTATTGTAAAAGTATTTACCGACGGGATTGACTCTATGAGCTATGCATTGGGAATGAATGTAGGTAACGATTTTTTAAAAAATCTAAAAGGCATTCCGGGTGGAAAATCAAATATTGATTTAGTAATAAAAGGTTTTGCTACCGCAATGAAAGGCGACTCAACCCTTATGACTGCCGAAGTGGCAAACGAAGTTTTCAAAAACTACATTACAAAGGCTCAAAAGGCTGATACAGACGCTAAAAAAACTGAAGGCGAAAAGTTTTTAGCTACGAATAGTTCTGCAGAAGGTGTAATAGTAACTCCTTCGGGTTTGCAATATAAGGTGCTTACTCCTGCCGAAGGACCAAAACCTACAGCAAAAGATACTGTAAAAGTGCACTACACTGGCACTTTGCTTGATGGTAAAGTATTCGATAGCTCTGTAGAACGTGGCGAACCGATTGAATTTCCTTTAGGTCAGGTTATTCCTGGCTGGACTGAAGGCGTACAATTGATGTCGGTAGGCTCAAAATACAAGTTTTTTGTACCTTACAACCTTGGTTATGGCGAACAGGGAACTCAAGGTGGTCCGATACAGGGGTTTGCTACCTTAATATTTGAGGTTGAGCTTCTTGGAATCAAGACATTTAAAGAGCCGGCTCCAGAAGTAGAACCTGCTAAAACAACTGAACCAGCAAAACCTGCTGCTAAAAAAGCAGAAAAATCTGCTGCTAAACCAGCCGGAAAAAAGAAGTAAACAATTTAAAATCAAATAATTAAAAAGGACAAATGAAAAAACAAAGTATTTTTACAATCGTAGCGTTTATTACGATAGTTGTAATGACTTCGTGTAGCAACTACAAAGCGAAAGAAGTTAAAATGAACACTATGAACGATAGTTTGAATTATACCTTAGGTCTGTACAACGGAAAAGGTATTAAAGACTATTATTTAACAAAAGATTCGTCTGACAAAGCGGTTGCTGCGTTAATTAAAGCTATCGACAAAGCTTACAACGCCGATGTAAACAACGATGCCATGTACAAACTTGGTTTGCAAATTGGTGGTTCGTTCAAACAAAACAAAAAACAGGGTTTAATGGGCGATTCAACTATTACCTTCAATCAGGATATTGTAATGCAGGGGTTGGTAAATGCACTTAACAACTTTGGTGAAGGAATGAAAGCTACCGATGCCGATCGTTTTTTACAGGAATATATGATGAAAAAACAAGCTATGCAACCACAACAAGCTCCTGCTGCTCCCGAAGCTGCACCGGCTGATACGGAAAGTGCCAACTAATTAAGTAACTAACACAATAGAAAAAATTGAAAGAAATGAAAAATATAAAATTTATTTTAGCTGTATTACTTGTAGTTGCATTCACGGCTTGTAACAGCAATAAAGCAAAATTGCCAACTCTGAAAACGGACATCGATAGTTTGAACTATGCATTTGGTTTGGCAAACGGAAACGGAATTAAAAATTACTATCTAGCCAAAGATACTGCCAATGCAGATTCGTTGAAAATTAAAATCGCATCGTTGCTCAAAGGTATTAAAGAAGGTATGAAAGGTGGCGACAGTGATTATACTGAATTAGAAGGAATCGGTGCTAACATTGGTTCGGCTCTGAAAGAACAATCGGAAAAAGGCTTGATGGGCGATTCGACACTTAAAGTGGATATGGATCTTATCAAACAAGGATTGGTAAACGGTTTACGTGGTTCGAACGTAACGATGACTGCCGAAGAAGCTCAAATGTACGTAAACAGCACTATGCAACGCCTGCAACAAGCTAAAATGGCAAGCCAATATGGTGCCAATAAAGCAGCCGGCGAAAAATTCTTAGCCGAAAACAAGACCAAAGCAGGTGTTACTACTACTGCAAGCGGACTTCAATACGAAGTGATTAAAAAAGGAACTGGAACATTGCCAACCGATACTGCTCAGGTTAAAGTGCATTATCATGGAACATTAATCGACGGAACTGTTTTCGATAGCTCAGTTGACCGTGGCGAACCAGCTACATTTGGCGTAAATCAGGTTATCAAAGGTTGGACAGAGGCATTAAAATTAATGCCTGTAGGTTCGAAATACAAATTGTACATTCCTCAGGAATTAGCTTACGGACCAGCCGAACAGGGAAATATCAAACCTTATTCCGCTTTGATTTTCGAAGTTGAATTGATTGAGATTGTAAAATAATATTTTTAGTCAATAGCTTAAAAAGAGAGCGTTTCACCAAGTGGTGTTACGCTCTTTTTTTATAAGGTCATAATTTACATCGTTGATCGAATAATTGGTGACTTATTCTCACTCAAACGATTCCTTGGAATAACACAAGTAAAGCAACAAATAGCCCGACAAACAGATATTCTTGCAATCGCAAATCGCATCAGCTTAACTCTTTAAATAAACAAATATGAAATAAATCACGACAGTCATACTCATTCTAATTCATCTCGCAAGCCTAAAATGCCAAGAAATAAGCCTAAAAGACCAACAACATATTCGAACTTTAATTCAATACGTCAAAGCCAATAAAAAAGCCATAGCACAATCTGACATAGCTACTTATTTATGTGCTGGACAATCGAACAAATTTATTGAATGAAATGAAAATAGCTGATAATGAAGT
>DYSC01000174.1 GCA_020726365.1 Porphyromonas sp. | reverse complement strand
TTAAATTGGTATTTTAGCGACTTAAATTTTTGAGATATTAAATGACGACAAAAACAGAAACAAAACAGTTTCAATATGAAATACAAGCCTACCAAGAGGACTGCGTAAATAATATTATCGGTCTTTTTGAAAGCCTTCGCCAAAAAGCAAATTTTGGTGATGTGCTGACGGCACACCATAAAAAGAACAAATACAATTTTCCGGTTCAAGAAAACAATAACATTGATATAATGATGGAAACAGGAACGGGAAAAACGTTCACGTTTATCAAATCTATTTTTGAACTGAGCAAAAACTTTGGCTACAAAAAATTTATCGTTCTTATTCCAACCGTTCCAATTCGAGAGGGAACAAAAACAAACTTAGAAGACACCAAAAATTACTTTAAGAGTTTCTACGCCAACGAAAGAGAAAAGGAAATTGAGACTTTTGTTTATGAAGGCGGAAATCTTTCTGCGGTAAAACAATTTATTGGCACTTCGCATTTATCGGTTTTGGTAATGACACCAAGCTCATTTAATAGCAAGGACAATATTCTGAACCGACCCTTAGAACGTGAGATGAACGCACCTGAATTATTTGTAAATAATCAGGAACCGCCAAAATCGTATTTGGAATGTTTGAAACGCTTACACCCGATTGTGATAATGGACGAACCTCACCGTTTTGAAGGCAATGCCTTTAAAACCTATTTTGAAGGTTTTGACAATTTCTACTTGCGTTTTGGAGCCACGTTTCCAAAGAAGAAAGACAGCTTGCCTTTATCCAACGTGGCGTATGTATTAGACAGCATTTCTTCTTTCCGACAAAACTTGGTAAAGAAAATTGTGGTTTATACACAGGATGTCATTGAAAATACTGATACACTTATTGGGATTGAAAAAGTTGGTACAGTTAATAAAGCCATTGTAAGCAGATTAACCAACGGAATTATTGCAAAACTAGAATTAGGCGTTGGTGCAGTTTTCAACGGCAAAAGCATAAAGAAAATAAACAAAGACACTATTGTTTTAACTGACGACGCCATTGAAAAGGTTGATTATTCTTTGTCGGACGAATCATTGCGGGCAATGATTAAAGAAACAATCAAAATACATTTTGAGAAAGAAAAAACATTGTTTGAGCAAGGAGTTAAAGCACTCACTTTGTTTTTTATTGAAAGCGACACCAGTTTGTTTCGTGGCGATAATCCCAAAGTCAAAAACATATTTGAAGAAGAATACAAAAAGCAATTCACAGAAATTGTAAGCAAACTTGACCAATCAAGTGAGTATTATAAATTCCTGCAAAACGACTTTGACGGCGACAGCACTTTGCAGGTTCACAAAGGATATTTTTCAGGCGACAAAGGAAATGCAGACGAAAAAGTAAAAGCAGGAGTTGATGAAATTTTGAAAGACAAAAAGAAATTACTATCGTTTGAAAGTCCTTCACGTTTCATTTTTTCAATTTGGGCGTTACAAGAAGGTTGGGACAACCCGAATGTCTTTACCATTTGCAAACTATCCAATCAAGGAAGCGAAATTTCAAAAATGCAACAGATTGGGCGTGGTTTACGCATTTGTGTAAACCAAAATTTACAACGATACACCCTGAAAAATTTGAATGACGACCAAGAAGCATTTTGGAAAATCAATAACCTTGATGTCGTTGTTTCAAGCAAAGAACACGGTTTTGTTGAGGCAATTCAAAATGAAATTTTAAGTAATTCATTCTTGATTTCTGAAACATTTACAGAGCAAGAATTGATTAAAACGCTTAAAGAAAAATCGGGCTTTGATGATGATACCATTGTTACATTGGTTGATGATGTGTTGAAGGACAAGAAAATGATTGTTCGCAAGGCAATTGTTGACGGACAAAAGATTTATGAAAAATCGCCTGAGTTTTCAGCCATTCTCAAAGAACAAAATTTGCCAGAAGAACAAGTAAAGGCAATTGAAAGTCTGTTTGCAACCGACACAAACACATACGTTCAGAAAGCCGAGAAGAAAAAAGAGAAAAAGAAAGTTTTCATAAAGGCAACACACCTTCAAGAGTTCCAAAATTTATGGAACGCTATCAACAAAAATGCTTTTTATGTTTTAGAAACTTTGACCGAAGAACAAGAGAGCCTATTGATACAAAACATAAAAACGCAAATTGAAGCAGTAAACATTGAGGAAATTTTGTTGCAAACCATTCGTGCAGAATTAAACGTGAACAAGATTGGAGAACAAGGAGCAATTACAGAAAAACTAACCGACACTGTATCATACAAAAGCAAAGTTGATTATTTAGAATTGGTTCGCACATTGTCCAACAACACCAAAACACCAATTTCATTTGTTGTAAAGGTTTTCAATGCTTTGAGTGATGATTTTAAAACTAAAATGCTTTGCAATAATCCCGAACAGGCACAAAGAGAAATTTCCGAAATAATCAACAAGAACTTAATTGCAATGCTTAAAGCAAACATTAAGTATGATGGAATCAATGGAACAGGTTTGCCAAACGTATTCAAAACTGATGTTTCGACAGGCTCAACACAGGGAAAAACCTATTTAGATACAGGTAGCGTAGGGAAATTTCAAAAAGATATTAAAGGCGATTTTTCTTTAAAAACCAAATGGGTATTTGAAGAAGTGATTGAATACGACAGCGATTTTGAATTGGAAATTGTAGAACAAGACCCCGACATTGACAGCATTGAAATTTTTGGAAAACTTCCACGGCTTAAAATCAAAACGCCTTTGGGAGATTACAATCCCGACTTTTGCTATGCTATTAAAAGCACCGAAGGCAACAAAATATTTCTTGTTGTAGAAGCCAAAGGCTATAAATCCTCCACGGCAATACCTGTAGATGAAAAAGGGAAAATTGACTTTGCCAAGAAGTATTTTGAAGCATTAGGCGAGCATTATAAAGACGAGAACATTAAAATTTCATTTAAAGAACGTATCAATAAAACGCAATTAGCGGCATTGATA
>DYSC01000173.1 GCA_020726365.1 Porphyromonas sp. | reverse complement strand
GTTAACTCCCCGAAAACCTAAAAAATCACCACCATGTCGAAGAACTACTGTATTTCGTAACTAAAGCCGCATAATTATTATATTTTTTCTAACGAACTATTGTTGATTATTTTATCTCAAACTCGAATGGCATACGTGCCTGAATGCCGTTGATTTGTTTGAGCTCCTGAGCTTTGCGGAGTAGTTTGTAGTCGTCGCCAAGTTGCGATTTCAGGATGCGGGTTTCCACGCTGCTGTCGAAATCTTTCATCAGCTTGGTAAAGAAATCTTCTTTTACAGGAAATTCTTTCACCATATAGGCTTTTAGTTTGGCTTTGCTTACTGCAATTTTCAGCGCTTCGTCCATACCGCCAATTTTGTCTACCAATCCTATTTTGAGCGCATCTTCGCCTGTCCATACGCGACCTTCGGCAATGGCTTTAATTTGGTCGGTCGATTTTTTACGACCATCGGCGCAACGTTTTACAAACAATTCGTAGCCGCGGTTTACGTAGCCCTGCATCAAATAGCGTTCTTCGGGTGTAAATTTACGATTTACCGAAATAGCATCACCCATTTTATTGGTTTTAACCACATCGTAAGTAAAGCCAAGTTTGTTGTTTAAGCCTTCGATATTGGGGATAAGTCCGAAAATTCCGATTGAACCTGTGATGGTATTTGGCTGAGCCACAATCTGATCGGCCATACACGATATGTAATAACCGCCCGAGGCAGCATAATCGCCCATCGAAACTACCAGCGGTTTTTTAGCTTTCAGTTGGGTGAGTGCACGCCAAATTTGCTCCGAACCATAAGCGCTACCACCAGGCGAACTTACGCGGAAAACAACGGCTTTTACACTCGAATCTTTAGCCACTTCGTTAATAGTTTCTACCAATTTTTCGGAGTTGATACCTTCGCTGTCGCCACCATCAATAGCACCAACCGCATAAATTACACCCACTTTGTTTTTTTCAAATTTCTCATTGTCAGCTACTTTATTCATGTCGGCGTGTTCCACCAGTTTAAAGTCTTTTACAAACTTGCCAATAATGCTGTCCACTTCATCGGCATACACGAGCGAGTCAACAAGCGCGTATTGTTTAAGTTTGGCAGTAGGTTGAAACATCATCATTTCGTCGGCATACAGATTTATGTTTTCGGGCGTAATTTTGCGCGATTTCGAAATATGCGACACCATATTTTTCCAGATAGAACCCAGAAAAACGTTTACTTGTTCTCGGTTAGCATCGCTCATTTTGGTGTTGATATATGGTTCCACAGCCGATTTGTAGGTTCCAACTTTTACCACCTGCATTTCGATGCCCAATTTATCGAGCGTATTTTTGAAAAACATCAACTCAGCCGAAAGCCCTTTGAGTTCCAACATACCTTCGGGATTAATCAATACTTTGTCGGCAACCGAAGCGAGGTAGTAGTTTTTTTGCATGTAATTGTCGGCATAAGCCACAATAAATTTGCCACTTTTCTTGAAATCCACCAATGCGTCGCGAATTTCCTTGAGCGAAGCATAGCCACCCATCAACATGCCGCCTTTGAGATAAATTCCTTTCACGTTTTCGTTTTCTTTGGCTTTGCGGATATTAGCCAAAACATCGTCGAGGCCAATTACTTTTTGCTCATCTTGTCCGAAAGCTTCGGCAAATGCACCCGCGAAAGGATTTTCTTCCGAGCGATCTACCAATGTACCTTCGAGGTCGAGTTGATAAACGGAGTTTTCGGTTATTTCAACCACTTCTTCCGACGAACCGGCAATGGCACCGGCAATACCAAAAAACAGCAACATACTAAGAATAGATGCTAAAAATACACCCAAAATGGTTGCCAGCGTGAATTTTAAAAACTGTTTCATACGATTATAGTTATTATTTGTTTAAAAAATTGTTTCTAATGTTTTGTATCTGAACGGTTAACAATACCAAATTGTTCATCCAATTACGCTGCAAAGTAAAACATTTTATTTTGAATAACAAAATATATTTATTGAAAAACGATAAATGTATAATTTTTATGGCAAATAGGAAGAAGTTGGATAAGGGCTTTTCAAAAAAATTCCTATCTTTGCAGCCGCTTTTTGCGGTGTGGACTGCAAAAACGTGTGCTTGAATACCACGTAAAAAACAAGAATGAAATGAAAAAACAAGTCTCCGTCGCCTTTATGGTGGCTGGCATGCTATTCACAGTATGCCTTATTGTTGCCAACATTGTTGAGCAAAAATTAATTCAGATTGGTCCTATCGAAGCTACTGCCGGACTGCTGATTTTTCCCGTATCGTACATTATTAACGACCTGATAGCCGAAGTGTGGGGCTATCGCAAAGTGCGTCTGATTATCTGGAACGGTTTTCTGATGAACTTTCTGGCTGTGTTGATTTTTAAATTCAGCATTCTCGCGCCCGGTTCGGCAAACTTTACGCATCAGGATGCTTTTGCGCTGGTGCTGGGTAATACCGAACGCATAGTTATAGCTAGTTTTATCGCATTTTTGTTTGGTGCATTTCTCAACGCATTCGTTATGAGCAAAATGAAAATTATGCAGCGCGGTCGCGGTTTTTCCATTCGTGCCATCGTTTCTACCTTGGTGGGCGAGGGAGCCGATTCGCTGGTGTTTTTCTTTATCGCCTTTAGTGGCGTTATTCCGCTCAACGATTTGTGGATGCTTATTTTTACGCAAACAGCCATGAAAACCGGTTACGAAATTATTGCATTACCACTCACCAATGTGTTGGTAAAATGGGTGAAAAAGCGCGAAGAAACGGATGTGTACGATACTGATATTTCGTATAATCCGCTAAGAATAAAAGAATTATAACCAACGCACACGCTTTAAGCACATTATATAAAGTCATGATAGATAAAACGAATATTCTATCATGACTTTTTTTATTGATAAACAGAAAATAAATATGTATTTTTGTGTCCGAAATTTAGTTTCGATTTAAAGTTGAAATAATATGTCAACCAACTAATAAGCATGAATAAGATTTCAATCCGTTTTTT
>DYSC01000172.1 GCA_020726365.1 Porphyromonas sp. | reverse complement strand
CAATAATCCCAATTGCAAATGAGCCATTGTACTTTCATCCTTTTTGTGATAAATGGGATGTAAATCAAGATCCGTTTTCAGCACTCTAAACGTGGCTTCAATTTCACGGATTGTATTGTAAAATTGCCATAACATTTCTTCTGAGTGCCCGGCTAATGAGGTGCGTAGTAAATATATCCCATTACGTGCATTAATGTCAACATCTTTTTTTATTGCCCATAAGTATTGGCGCCAAATTCAGAAAAAAGGCGGTGTCAAGAAGTACGACAAGGTACTCATGCGTATCGGACGGGCATTATGTCTACTCAGAAAGTGTTGACCACAACCGCCGAAAATAAATTAGGTGAAAAAGTCGCTTTTAGGAATTGTACAGTGCCTGAAACTAAAGTTGCTCAAATTTATCAGGCACTAAAATATAAACAACAACCTTTTAAACGACGAAAAATTTGTAGTACCCAAACCATAAACTTTACAAACTACTTAATAATTTTATAAACATTTCCTGGCAAACATTTCAACACGCCTTTAAACTCCATTTTGAGAAGCATAGACGAAATTTTGCTTACGGGCGATTCTAACTTTATGGCTAATTCATTAAGTTGTAACCCATCATTTGACTGACGTAGAATTGTTACAACATTTTGTTCATCATCGGTTAAATCCAGAAACAGCGCTGTTTGAATATTCGACATCATTTTTACTTCCTGTTTTTCCCAATTCATAAAGTGCATCAAATCATCAGCCGACTCAATAAGCGAAGCTTTATTGCTCTTTATCAGTGTATTGCAGCCAGCCGACCATTCGTCGCCCACACGCCCCGGAAAAGCAAAAACATCACGATTATAGCTATTTGCTACTTCGGCTGTAATAAGTGCACCACCACGCGTAGCCGATTCGATAACGATAGTTGCATCACAAAGTCCGGCAATAATGCGGTTACGCTGCACAAAATTCTGTCTATCGGGATTCGTACCGCTCAGGTATTCGGTAAGTAACATGCCGTTTTCAATCATCTTAACAGCCGTAGGTCTGTGCACAGCCGGATAAATACGGTCGAGACCATGCCCCACAACACCGATAGTTGGCAGACCACTATCGATAGCCGCTTTATGAGCACAAATATCAACCCCATAAGCCATTCCACTCACAATCACCGTATTTGGTAATTTTTGCGCCAAATCCGAAATCAATATCTTACAATTATCTTTTCCTATCTCAGTAGCATTTCGTGTACCTACAATCCCAACAAATTTTCCATCATTCAAATTGCAATTACCTCGTGTATAAATCATTATTGGAGAATCGGCACATTCTTTCAATCGAAACGGATATTCCCTATCGGTAAAATAATACGGTACAATTTTATTTTTAGTAATAAATTCAATTTCCTGATCAGCGCGTTGGAGCACATCGGCATTTACAATCTCGTTGGAGAGCACTTCGCCAATACCAGGTATTTTGGACAGATTTTTTTGAGATTCTTTAAAAATACCTTCCTCAGAACCAATATATGCTAACAAATTTTTGGCTAAATTATTTCCGATTCCTTTGATAAGTGTAATGCCAATTTTGTAGCGCAACGCACTGTTATTCATCTATGTTAGTGGTTATTAAAAGGTTATTTACTTCGTGTTATTTATGGTAATTAGAAGTATTTTGTTCGGGTTTTTAACAACGACATTATACCCCACGCAGTCAGAATACCAAAAATATCAGCCAGCCAATCAACCCATTCGGCCGAACGTGGTTTGAAAAATGCTTCCTGTATAATTTCGATTAAACCGCCCAGCATAATAGGCGAAATAATACAAAATGTAATAAACGCAAGTCGAGTATAATTGTTTCTGTTTTTTTGAATAAAATCAAAGATAATAACTATACCGTAGGCCACATAAACAAGAAAATGTGCTGTTTTATCAGTTATGTTTATTACATTTAAATCCTTGAATGAGGCAGGTTTTGCAAACGACAAATAAAAAATAAACAGTGTAAATAGTATGGATTTCCAATAGTTTTTAAGTATGTTGAGCATATTTCCTAACAGCAATAATTTTCCTAAATTTCTTATTTTTTAAATCTCTTTCGAAATAAAACGCTTTTGAATACGATAATTTCTGAAAAGAGTTTTTATCTTTGCAAAGATAATTTTTTAAATCAATATTTCAATATACAAAATTCAACTGAATATGAAAAATTTAATATTTTTGTCGCTATTAGCAGTTTTGGTAAGTGCCTGCTCAAGTGTTGTGCTTACAGGTCGTAAGCAACTTTTGTTAGTATCAGATGCCGATGTAATTGCCATGAGTGCAACTGCGTACAAGCAATTTGTGGATTCGGTTCCTGCGTCGAAAAATACGGTTCAAACTGCATTGGTAAAAAAAGTTGGCGTAAACATTTCGCAAGCAGTTGAAAACTACCTGAAAACAAATGGTTTAGAAAGTGAAATTGCCAATTTGAAGTGGGAATTTGCTTTGGTTAAGGACACTTCGGCGAATGCATTTTGTATGCCGGGCGGTAAAGTCGTATTTTTCGAAGGCATCCTTCCAATGACCAGAACAGAAGCTGGTATGGCTGTGGTTATGGGTCACGAAATAGCACATGCCGTAGCCAAACATGCCAACGAGCGTATGAGTCAGCAGATGGCAGCTCAGTTTGGTTCGAGTATTGCCGACATGCTGTCGGCAAACAAATCGGCAGCTACACGCCAAACAATCAATGTATTGTACGGACTTGGAGCTCAGGTAGGCGTAATTTTGCCTTATTCGCGAAAACACGAGTACGAAGCCGACCATTTAGGTCTAATTTTTATGGCTATGGCGGGTTATGACCCCAACGATGCAGTTACTTTTTGGGAACGCATGATGGCAAACAGTAAAGGCTCGAATTTTGAGTTTACGAGCACTCACCCATCGGAAGAAAATCGTATTGCAAACATGAAGGCAGTATTACCGGAAGCGTTGAAATATTTAAAACAATAAGGGTTAGAAAGTTTATAAGGTTATAAAGTT
>DYSC01000171.1 GCA_020726365.1 Porphyromonas sp. | reverse complement strand
TAAGATTGTTAATGACAAAAGCAAATTATCCTGTACAAAAGTTTCAGGAAATAGAAACCCCGTTTTATTATTACGACTTGGATTTGTTGCGATCAACACTTACCGAGATGAAAGCGCAAAGCAGCCGTTCGAACTTTGATGTGCATTATGCCATGAAAGCAAATGTAAATCCGAGTGTTTTGAAATGCATTATGGAAGCTGGACTTGGCGCCGACTGCGTAAGTGGTGGCGAAGTGCAGGCGGCTTTGGATGCCGGCATTCCGGCCTCGAAAGTAGTTTTTGCAGGTGTTGGTAAAGCTGATTGGGAAATAAATCTGGGGTTAGAGAATGATATTTTTTGTTTCAATGTAGAATCTATTCCCGAGTTGGAAGTCATCAACGAATTAGCCAGCGCCAAAGGCAAAACTGCTCATGTAGCTTTACGTATTAATCCGAATGTAAGTGCGCATACGCATCATTACATTACTACCGGACTGAACGAAAATAAGTTTGGTATTAATATGTCCGATTTGGAAAAAGTGATTGATTTGGTACTTTCATTGTCGAATATAAAACTTATCGGTATTCACTTCCATATTGGTTCACAAATTACCGATATGAGCTCGTTTCAGGCTTTGAGTGTACGTGTAAACGAAATTCAGGAATTGTTCGAAAATCGCAACATAAGCCTATCGGTGATTAATGTAGGTGGAGGTTTGGGTATTAACTACGAACATCCAAATCATTTCCCAATTCCCGATTTTGAAGCTTATTTCAAGGTTTTTCGTGAACATTTAGAGCTTCGTCCGGGTCAGACACTTCATTTTGAATTAGGTCGTGCAACGGTAGCACAATGTGGTAGTTTGATTTCGAGGGTTTTGTATGTAAAAGAAGGCACTTCGAAAAAATTTGCGATACTCGATGCCGGATTTACCGAACTCATTCGTCCTGCTTTGTATCAGGCTTATCACCGCATCGAAAATTTAAGTTCGAACCTGCCCGATGATGTTTATGATGTAGTTGGTCCTATCTGTGAATCGTCCGATTCGTTTGCCAAAGATTACAGCATGAATGCTACCAAACGTGGCGATATCATTGCATTGCGCTCAGCGGGTGCTTATGGCGAAATTATGGCTTCGCAATACAACTTACGTAAATTGCCAAAAGCATATACTTCCGACGAATTGAAATAATATTTTTGAACCTGCCAAAGGCAGGTTCAAAAATATTTAAATCATTGCTTTTATTTCTTGGTGAATTTCATTCCAAACCTCGTCTGTCATTTTGGCTCCGATAACTTCCACTACTTTAGCTGAAACCAGCGAACCAATTTTACCACATATTTCGTGTGAATAATCGTTGGCTAATCCATACAAAAATCCGGCAGCATACAAATCGCCGGCACCGGTAGTATCAATGCATTCGGCTAATCGTGGCAATACTTTCACGCTATTTTTGCCCGATTTTATATACGAACCATCTTTGCCAATTTTCACCACTGCAATTTCGCAACGCTCCGAAATATGAATTAAGGCTTCTTCAGGTTCTTTTCCGGTAAAAGCGCGCGCTTCTTCTTCGTTGGCAAATACGATATCCACATAATTGCGAATCATTTCGTTCAGAAAATCGAGGTTTGCCTCCACCACATTGTAACTTGCCAAATCAACCGACACCATTAAACCCGCCTCCTTAGCCATTTTTACAGCCGTTCGAATCAGTTCGTGGTTTTGTACCAAATAACCTTCGATATGAAAAATATCGTATCCCTCAAACATTTCTGGTTTTAAATCGGCAGCTTCAATTTCGCACGCTGCACCCAAAAAAGTGCAAAGCGTACGCTCCCCATCGGCCGAAACCAACACCGTACATTTACCACTCGCTGTATTGCTTAATTCAAGATGGGGCGTTACACCATTATTAATCATATCGCGTTTAAAAAAATCACCGATACTATCTTTGCCCACTTTTCCAATAAATCCAGCCTCGCCACCTAAGCACGTAATGCCATTTATAGTGTTCGAAGCTGATCCACCTGTTACCATTTTGGGTTGAACATCGGAGAGCAGACTTGTAATTTCCTCCGATTTTTGTGCGTCGACCAACTGCATACTTCCTTTTGGCAGATTTAATTTATTTAAAACGGCATCGTTACCTATCTGTAACAAAATATCTGTCAGGGCATTACCCATTCCTAAAACTTTTTTCATAAAATTATTCATTATTTTTGTACAAAGATATTGCATATTTAAGTAAAAACAATTACTTTTGCAACGCATTTGACAAAAAAATGTCATGCAAAATTCTTCCTTAGCTCAGTCGGTTAGAGCATCTGACTGTTAATCAGAGGGTCCTTGGTTCAAGTCCAAGAGGGAGAGCAGAAAACCATTGAGATTTATTTCTTGATGGTTTTTTTGTTGCAATAAATCAAGCCAACTTTAAAATTAAAACAAAAACTCGTATCTTTGCAATAAATGAATTTCACTGACAACATGAAGAAATTAGTTTTTGCGACAAATAACAACCATAAATTATCGGAAGTACGTGCTATTTTGGCTCCCGAATATGAAATAATAAGCCTAACAGAGCTCAACTGCTTCGACGACATTCCCGAAACTGAAACTACACTTGAAGGAAATGCCTTATTAAAAGCAAATTACATTTACAAAAAATTTGGTTGCGACTGCTTTGCCGACGATACCGGCCTCGAAGTAGAAGCACTCAAAGGCGAACCCGGAGTTTATTCGGCACGCTATGCAGGCGAAAATAATGATGCAAAAGCCAATATGCAAAAACTTTTGAAAAACTTAGGCAGCAGCACAAACCGAAAAGCCTGTTTTCGAACCGTTATTGCCTTAATTATCAACGGTAAACAGCAGTTTTTCGAAGGACGAATTGATGGACATATAAGCTATGAGCCACAAGGCGCTGCAGGTTTTGGCTACGACCCTGTATTTATCCCCGAGGGCTATAATCAAAGTTTTGCCGAACTTGGCACGAACGAAAAAAATAAAATCAGTCACCGCGCTTTGGCAGTGAAAAAATTAGCGGAATATTT
>DYSC01000170.1 GCA_020726365.1 Porphyromonas sp. | reverse complement strand
AATTCATAAAGGAATGGATTTAATTACCCAACTTTCCAAGTGCTGATTACCAAACAGTAAAGTTCTGTTAGAAATTAATTAATTATTAGTATTTTAGCAATTGGTGAACATTTGGCTTAGGTCATTAGTTATTTCAAAAAAAATTAATAAATGATATACAAAGCAGCCATTTTTGATTTTAACGGAACTCTTTTTTGGGATACTTCCTATCACAATGAAGCATTCGATATTTTTCTATTAAAACACAATATTACACTTACCGATCAAGAGAAAAGGGTAAAAATTCACGGAAAATCAAATCGGGATATAATGACTGCAATTTTCGAAAGAGAATTTACGAATGACGAAGCAGCCCCATTAGCTTTGGAAAAAGAATTAATCTATCAAAATTTATGCGTTAATGATTTACAATTAGGATCAGGTGCCGAAGATTTGTTGGATTTATTAAAGGGAAAAAGAATTCCATTTACAATTGCAACTTCGTGCGGTGTGGAGAATGTTGATTTTTATTTTAATAATATGAATTTAAAGAATTGGTTTACTCAGTCGGGCATTATTTTCAACGATGGTAGCCTCAGGGCCAAACCTTTTCCTGATCTGTTTTTGGCAGCAGCCCAAAAACTCAACACCTCTCCTTCCGAAACTGTATTTTTTGAAGATTCAATTGCTGGAATTCAAGCTGCAGAGAATGCAGGTGCTGGAAAAATTTACATCGTGAACTCAACGAATGAAGACTTTAGCAACTCGCCACACGAAGTAATTACTCATTTCAATCAGGTTGACCGTAAATTATTTGGCTTATAAACACATAAATATCAGTACAATAAGCGCCAATGCTTTGTGCTATTTTTAACTTAACTTTTGACCGCTGCAAATTATGTGATGGAAAATTTATTTTTCTGGATATGCATTAAAAACTTTTACTTCGAATGGCTCCAATGTAATTTCAACTGAATTGCCTTGTGCTACGATTCGTGTATTATTTTCGGCTCTGGCATCAAAAAAGCTATAATTATGGGTATGATTTTCCGGAATTTCAAACACCTTAGCTACATCTATCTTTATCGATTGCTTAACTGATGATGGATTTCGGAATGATAGGATTGCTTTTTGTGGCGACCATGAAGCAAAACCATAAACCTGACCTTTTTGCGGAGAACCACCAACCCAATGTGTATCCACCATAATATCTTCATTATCTTTTGCCCAATGGATTGCTTTTGCTAAACAGTTCCAATTTGTTTTATTGAGTTTATGTGGATTTATATACAATTCCTGTAAATTTGTTCCTGTAGCGAAAAACGACCAAATTTCATCTGCAATATCTTTATCATTCAGTTCAAAAGTTGCCGGTTTGCCATGGTCAGCAATTATAATACCATGATACATTAACGAATTTAAAGGAAACAGCTTACCTCTTTTAACAATATTACTATACGCATTGCTATCGCGATAATTTAACCATTGCTGTCTCATAGAGCCATCGCCGGTATATCCTGTATCGTCGCCACTACGCCAAATAACATCACCATATTTCAACCAATAAGGGGAAGGCCAAGTACCAACGGTAAGACTAAAAAACAGGTCGGGTTTCACATTGCGCAAATCAGGTACAAGTTTCAATAAAGCATGAATGTCTTTTCCATAACTATCATTAGCTTCTTTTGTATCATTCCCCCACCCTACTCCATCGAATTTAAACATACTCACACCCTGATTTTTCACAAAATTAGAGACCACATCATAGAAGCGTTTATAGTACACAGGCCCACTTAATGAAAATCCTTCGGCAAATTGAAAACCATTGGTATTGGTTTCGAAAGGCGGATTTTGCTTGCGCCCGTATATAAGTCGCTGATTTTTATCCTCTTCGTAACCTCCCCATGGCGAAATCCATACGCCTAGATCAGCATTATGTTTTTTTGCAAGAGCTGACATATTTGCAAAACCACTGGGGAATCCACCGTTAAATTGCCAAAGTGTTTGATTATTGTCCCAACCATCATCAAAAAGGAATGCGTCCATTTTCACATTTCTTTTTACAATTAAACTATCAGCAAATGTTTGAATCCTATCCATACACGATGTTTCGTTTAATTTCCTATCAATCCACGAAAGATCGAACCATGAAATATAATGCAATTTTTGGTGATAAGGAACTGCTCTTTCGCGTTCAATGTAATAAAGAAAACTACGGCGCAATTGATTTTTTGGTGAAACACCCCATACGGCAGTAACCGATTGTTTACTAGTGCGAGTAACTGGTTCATACAATCTTATAAAAGACATATAAGAATTCTTGGTTGAGTCAATTAAACTCATCGGATGTTCTACTGCGCAAAAGAAATTATTGCCTGCAAGAGGCGAACCAACAACTTCTCCAGTTAATTTTAGACCACTACATTTGGGAATTTCAACTAATCCAATTCTTTTCACACGAATAGAATCCTTTGGCAACAAGGTAAATTTCTGTGTAAAATAATTGGCATCATCTTTTAACGTTATTTCCCAAAGAATTTTAAGTCCTGATTTTTTGTTAAAAAGCAAAACTTCTATTTGTTTGCCGTTATACTTATTCGAAAGCTTTACTTCAGTGTCTAACCCATTTATGTTCCTAATTATGGGTTTAGCTATAGTCTTAAAATCTTTTGAATATAAACGCTGTCCATCTTCCATTTCTAAAAAAAAGGAGGAGGATGACTTAAAATTGATATTCAAACCAGTTTCCTTATTTAAAAAATTTTGGAAACTAATTTTTTGATTGACAATTATCCATGTTGCTGCTAAAGCATTATTTTCAAGTTTGAAAAACTTTGTTTTAACCTCTGACTGTGCATTACCAATCTGCACTCCTGGATAAAAAGCACCAGCAAAAGCGTTATTAAGAATGGCAAAAAATATAAATGAAAGAATAATGTGTTTCATGTGATTTTAATTAAGCCTCCTAACCTTGACCTCACCCCTACCCTCTCCAAAAAGGAGAAAGAGGAAGAGGGAGAAAAGAGAGTGGTTTGTAAAATTTTAATCATTCCTTTCATGCCTGAGGCTTGACAGGTGTGTAATATAATTCTTAAA
>DYSC01000169.1 GCA_020726365.1 Porphyromonas sp. | reverse complement strand
TTTTGTTACTGAGAAAATAATTTTATGCGACAAGAAAAAACCAGAAAGGGCATAAACAAATATTACGTCAACTTCTAAATATCATTGGTAGTAAACAAGTTACTACCAATGATATTGAAATTAAATGTTTTACTTTTTTATGCCTTTACTGTATTATTTTTTAAAAATATAATCAGTGCATTCGACAACAGTAATTAATCCTTCCGGCGTATCGGTAATTATTTTATTTACGGCATTTTGAATATTTTCAGCAAATTTACTTTTTTGCATATCGTTAGCTGTGCCGTCTATTACTTTACTCTTTATTTCTTGCATTTTTTGCATTTTATCCTTTGGCATTAACTTGCTAATATCAAATGTTGCCTTTACCATTTTACCGGTGTCGTTTCTTTTGAATATTAAAATAGTAATGCCTTGTTGGGTTGTTAACGTTGTATCCATAAATAAAGTAGGTGTAGCAGACTCAGACTCATCGCCATTTGTATTGAGCCTCAAAACATAATTAGCTACATCAAGCTGGTCAGAAGATCCGGAAGCTACGACGCTTATGTTACCACGAACAGGAATTTCATCGTTATTATAAAGCAGTTCAAGAACTTGTTTGGTTAGCAAAAATCCGGAACTAACACCAGCACAAACATGTCCGGTATATTTACCCACATCATCAAGCGATATTTCAAAAATATCATTTCCCTGCTTTCTGTAACCCACCATCACAGATTTTGGGTCACGAATTTTTATAATTCCGGCTTTTTGGTAAATCGAAATTGTCGTGTCTTGGTTGAGTACTTTTTGTTCAACAACATTTTTTTGTGTTGTTTCATTGCAGGCATTTGTAAAAATCAATACTGCTGCAAATACGAAAATTGAAATAATTTTATTCATACTTATTTATTTATTTATTTATTTTTAAAAGTTAAACGATAGTAAAATTTTGAAATTACGCCCCATTGCCGGAATGTATGAGCCAAATGGCTGATAATCTTTATCGAAAATGTTTTTCACAATGATGCGCAGTTTTGGGGAACCCTGCAAAGAATTAGAGTTTAACCCTAATGAAAAGTTGAAAACAGTATGCGGGTCAGACGGCATGTAGCCCCAAGGACCGCCTTCGGTTCCTTCTGGTATTGATGCAATTCTGTTTTGAGTGGCAGCATATTCAGACTCAAATTTTAAAGAGTACCCGGTAAGCCATTTTTTATTAACTAATCCACGATAATTAATTTCCCCTGTTGTTTTGAAAGGTGGCATGCCAAACAAAGGGTCTTTTTTATTATTCGACATATCAATACCATACACGTATGCAGCACCAAAACCAATATTCAATGTGTTTGAAGGTTTAAAAACATTATTGAAACCATAAGATGCTGACATTTCGCCACCCATTAGTTTTGCATCAGTATTTTTATAGCTAAAATCAATGTCTGGGTTGTTTGCAACCGTTGTTTCATTTATAAAATCTTCCAACAAATTATAGAAAAGAGCAAAATCATATTTTAATTTTTGGTTTAGTGCAGACCCCCTAAATCCCGCATCAAAGTTCCAACTATATTCAGGCAATAAATCGGGATTTCCTAATTTAATACCCTTACAGCTTATTACTTTTGTGAAAAGTTCTTCAGTCGTTGGCATACGAAATGCCCTGCCGGCATTGAAGGAAAAATGCGTATTTTCATTAAAAGAATAAACCATTCCGGCATTACCACTAACAGCCTTTCTGTTTTCGATTCTTTCAATATTCACTGAACTCTGTCCTTCAACAACTTCGGCTAAATCATGTCGAATACCTGAAACAATTCTGATTTTTGGGTTTATGTACCATTCATCGTTTATAAATATACCAAAATTCTGTTGTCCGGCATTTGAATATCCTTGAATTTGTCCTTGCGTGTTATTGTAATAATCAAATACGTCAGTCGGATTATCTAAACGAAAAATATAACCATCAATTCCTGTAGTCAGTTTATTGTTTTTAGCGATATTAAGAATTGTATAAAACCTTCCACCCCCATAATTATCTTTGTAATGTACCAAGTCGAGCGATGATAAATTACCGCTTACCGCATACTTATACTGATAATAATCACGCCACCCATTATCATAGTACATATTCAGATTAACCGACTCGACAAATTTTTTGGGAGAGTAGGTATAAGCAATATCAGTATGCAAATTTTCTTCTTCGTTTCGCACTTCTGTAAAACGCTTTGTCGGACCATTAAAACCTCTGGGCTTTCCCCAATCACCATAGTGATAATTGGCATTTAGTATAATTTTATGTTTGTCAGAAAATTTATAACCTGTATTTATTGCAATATCCCTGTCTTCAACATTACTGTTTTCGGCAATTTCACCACTCCCATAAACCATATCATCGGTTTTCCGATATTTTGCATTCATTGAAATTCCAAACTTCTCTTTTTTATGACTGAGTTTTATCATTTCTAAAAACTCATTATTGTTACTGCCATATCCTGAATGTAATTGAATGCTGTTTTTGTTGTCGCCAAAAGGTTCATTACTAATTACATTGATAATGCCGGAAATAGCACCACTACCATAGATAACAGAGGCAGGTCCTTTTATGATTTCAACTTTTTTGGTATCATAAATATTCATATCCTGACCAAAATACCCACCAGGGAAAGTTCCAATTCGCTGGTTACCATCTTTCATTATAATAAGACGGTTTGAGTTCAGACCACGCAAAATTATGGGGGAATGGTATTCCCAAACCTGCGTAAATCCGGGTGTTGAAGCAACCATATCAATCATATTGGAATTCATATTGTCCACAATTTCCCTGTGAGAAATAATATTTGCAGAAGTTGTTAGTTTTTCCAACGATTGTTCGTATAAACCTGCCGACACAACTACATCAGAAAGTTGTATTGCTTTTGGTTGAAGATAGATTTTTATGCTATCAGAAAACAAACTGTCATTAACGATGATTTCTTTTTTATCATAATTTATATGGCTTATAATGATGACAGTATGTTTATTTGAATTAGTTTTAATCTTAAATCTACCCAACGCATCGGTAGTTGTTCCCGTTGGCGTGTTTTTTACTGATATATTTGCAAATTCTACCGGTTTTTGGTCGGTTTGGTTATATACA
>DYSC01000168.1 GCA_020726365.1 Porphyromonas sp. | reverse complement strand
AACTTTATAACTTTCAAACATTATAACTAATATGTTCTTCTATCCATTCGTTAAAAAGTTAGGCGGTTTTCATGGTTTGCGTACAAAGTACCAGCAAACTAAATTGCCATTTATGAAAAATTTTTATCTTTTCCTGAATCGTGGTTTTCAGCACGAAACCAATTCGTATTTGCCTTTTGAGACAAAAATTGCGGGACCAATCTATTTTGTACACGGCATTTACGGAATTTTTATCAGTGGTGGAGCTGTGATTGGTAAAAACTGTATTCTTTTTCAGCAGGTTACAATTGGGTCGAATATGCTTATTGATTCAAAGGGCTTTGGGAGTCCGGTTATTGGCGATAATTGTTTAATTGGTGCGGGCGCTAAAATAATTGGGAATGTGAAGATTGGCAATAATTGCCGGATTGGTGCTAATGCGGTGGTAACAACCGATTTGCCCGACAACAGCGTATGTGTGGCAGGCAAACCGGTTATTGTTAAAAAGGAAAAACTGATAAATTGCACTTATACTAACTCCCTGAAGGGTTGGGGCTATTTTGAAGATGGTCGCTTTGTTTTGGAAAAAGACCCCGAAATTTTAGTAAAACTGAATAATCAAACGAATTAAACGCTTGCTCAGAACCACATTTTCTTAAATCGAAATGCCAGATTGACCAACGCTATCATAACCGGCACTTCTACCAATGGACCGATAACGGATGCAAATGCTTCGCCCGAATTTATTCCAAACACCGCTATGGCTACTGCTATTGCCAACTCGAAATTATTGCTAGCGGCGGTAAACGATAGTGTTGTAGATTGTTCGTAAGTTGCTCCGGCTTTTTTGCTCATCCAAAACGAACCGACAAACATTACAACAAAGTAAATAAGTAAAGGTACGGCTATCATTACCACATCGAATGGAATTTTTACGATGTATTCGCCTTTGAGCGAGAACATTACTACAATCGTAAATAGCAAAGCAATAAGTGTCAAGGGCGAAATTCTGGGGATAAATTTCGTGTTGTACCAAGTTTTACTTTTTACCCGAACAAGAATAAAACGAGTAAGAAATCCGGCTATAAATGGTATCCCCAAGTAAATAAATACGCTTTCGGCAATTTGACCAATGGTAATATTGGCAACAGCATCGCTGGTTGGGATGCCAAACCAGGCCGGAGCAATGGCAATAAAAAACCACGCATAAACTGAAAAGAATAATACCTGAAATATACTATTGAATGCTACCAATCCGGCTGCATATTGTGTATCACCTTTTGCCAAATCGTTCCAAACAATAACCATGGCAATGCAGCGCGCCAGTCCAATCATAATAATTCCGTAAACGTAAGGTAGGTTTGCATTATTTTCGCCAGGGAAAAATTTGAATAGCAACACTGCCAACCCAAACATTAACACAGGACCAATTATCCAGTTTTGAACAAGCGATAAAGTAAGAATTTTGGTGTTGCGAAACACTTCGCCTAATTCCTCGTACTTTACTTTTGCCAAAGGCGGATACATCATTACAATTAGTCCGATAGCAATAGGAATATTGGTTGTGCCAACCGACATACTATTCCAAAATTCAGCAATTTGGGGAAATAACCAACCTGAAACTACACCTATTGCCATGGCGAGGAATATCCAGATTGTGAGATATCGGTCAAGAATTTTTAGTTTTGTCTTCATTTTTAGTATTGTTGTTTTGTTTGCTGTTCACAATCGGAATATATTCTTCTTCGTCAATACTGTTGCCGTTTCCACTGCACGAATATTGCACACGGACCAAATTTTTTTTAGTTAGTTCTACCAATTTGTCTTTTGAGGTGTGTCTTAAATCTTCAGCTTGCATTTTGGTTAATTGGTTGATTAGTTGCTAATAGGTATATCATCACATCAAACTTGTGGTTTAATTTGTTCTGTATAAAATTTATAAAATCCATTCTTTATTTCGTCGCGCACACGAATAAATTCGCTCCAGATAAATTCCTCTGTTCCAATGGCATGACTTGGGTCATCGAAACCGATATGTAGTCGGTTTTTTACTTTGCCAAAAAATGCAGGACATTCTTCGTTAGCACCTCCGCAAACAGTAACGACATAATCCCATTCGTCATTCAGGTATTTTTCAACCGAATCGGATGTGTGGTTACTAATATCAAGTCCTGCATCGAGCATAGCTGCTACCGCCTTTTGGTTGAGTTTACCAGAGGCTTGTGTGCCTGCCGAGCAAACGGTAATGCGCGAATCGAACGATTGTAAAAAGCCGTGTGCCATTTGGCTGCGGCACGAGTTTCCTGTACAAAGAATTAATGCTTTCATGTTTTATAAAGGTAGAAATTAGAAAATAAGAAATAGTATTATTTACAGCTAAAGTCCTTGCAATTAATTTTGCTGAAAAAAGCATCGAATTTGGCTAATTTTTCTTCTATGGAATTGCCGCAAAGGCAATAATTGATTTTTAGTCCATCAATTTCACCGTGAATAAGGCCTGCATCGCGCAATTCTTTTAAATGTTGCGAAACAGTGGTGCGACTCAATGGCAGATAGTCCGAAATATCTCCCGAAATACAGGTTTTTGTTTCGGCTAAATACTTTAAAATAGCCAAACGAGCCGGATGTGAAATGACGCGTGCAAAATCTGCTAATTCTTGTAGCTCAACATCAAATACTTCGGGTTTTCTCATGGAGTTGTGTTTTATGTCGCAAACATACGACATTTATTTTTAATATACAAATTTTGGAGATTAAAATTGTGTTACAAAAAAATGATATTTACTTTGAAAGTAACAGGGGTGATAAAATATCTTGAAAATTAAAATATCCATTTTGAATCTCTGGAATATTTCTAGCAATAAACAATGCTCCATTGCCAAAAGCTTCTCGACCTATTGACTCATGTGTGAGGCGCACAGTTTGATAGGGAAAACCAAAAATCACTTCATGTTTGCCAACTATTCCTCCGGCTCGTACCGAATTAATTTTTGTATTGTCCAATTTTAATGCTTCTGCAATTTTTATAGCTGTATAGTACTCCCCAATGTTAGAACAACTTAAGCAGCATGTTAAGTTCTGTTTTGTTGCTGCAAATTAGTCCGCCGGTTGATATCTTTGCTTTGGCGTATGATAACCCAGTGATTGATGCAATCT
>DYSC01000167.1 GCA_020726365.1 Porphyromonas sp. | reverse complement strand
TATTATTATTATGAATATATTCTCTTAGCCACATAAGTATTTTCAAACACGTCAATCAATTCGTTAATAATGATTTACAAAATAATTAACCTGCTATAACAGTAACTTCCGTTATAAGCTCGACACCATTGTGCAATTCCGCATTCTTCACATTTTGGTTTACGAGCCACACATACGTAGCGACCGTGAAGTATAAGCCAATGATGTGCAATAGGTATAAGTTCAGCAGGTATGTTTTTCACTAATTCGCGTTCGGTTTGCAGCGGATTTTTCGAATTTGTAGTAAGCCCAATCCGTTCCGAAACACGGAAAACGTGGGTGTCGACCGCCATTGCAGGTTTATCGAAAATAACCGATGCAATTACATTAGCCGTTTTTCGTCCCACACCAGGCAATGTTTGCAGTAAATCCACATCATCGGGTACTACACTTCCAAAATTTTCCACTAATTTACGCGCCATACCTACCAAATGTTTTGCCTTGTTGTTTGGGTACGAAATAGAGCGGATATAGTCGAAAACCTCTTCTTGCGAAGAAGCCGCTAAAACTTCGGGTGTCGGGAAATTGGCAAATAAACGGGGTGTAGTCATATTCACACGCTTATCGGTACATTGAGCCGAAAGAATTACAGCAATGAGTAATTCGTAGGGATTGGAGTGGCTTAGTTCGGTTTCAGCAATTGGTTTGTTGGCTTTGAACCACTCAATAATATGTTTATAGCGCTGTTTTGTAGTCATTTTTGTGTAAGTCAGCCTAAATGAAAAAAAATCGGTTGCGGATGAATTAAATGGGGGTGCAAATGTAAAGCAATTTTTTAGTACATTTGTCATTCAAAATTCAGTATTCATTAAATAACTATAAAAAAATATGTGGCAGCGAATTGTAGAAACAAAAGTGGCGGTTTATTCTTTTGATGAATTATCCGAAAGTCAACAAATATTAGTTGAAGAAGCCAAAAAGCAGGTTTCGAATGCTTATGCACCTTATTCCGGCTTTCATGTAGGGGCGGCAGTGGAGTTGGCTAATGGTGAAGTTTTTGGCGGCAACAATCAGGAAAATTCGGCCTATCCTTCGGGTCTGTGTGCCGAGCGGGTAGCTATGTTTTATGCCAATGCACAATTTCCGAAAGTAGCTGTAAAGAGCTTGGCAATAGCAGCTTATACCAATGATGATTTTCTTAAATTGCCCGTTACGCCTTGCGGTGCATGCCGCCAAGTATTGCTCGAAAGTGAAACGCGCTTCGAATCGGATATTGAAGTTATTTTATATGGAACCGACGAAGTGTATGTGCTTAATAATGTGAGACAATTATTGCCCTTGTGTTTCGAAAAATCGAGTTTACAGCAATAAGTTAATAGTTGAAAAAAAATTTTTATCTTTGGTGTTATTGATGTAACTTGCGAACGTTTTAAGAATAGTTTGTTTCAAATAATGAGGACGTGATGTCAAAAAAGAACTTATGTATTGAGTATCTGCTGAAAAATGCCTCCATTCCTGTTTTATGGACAAGTATAGGTACTCCTTTGGGATTATCTGAGTGGTTTGCCGATGGAGTTACGGTGGAAGGTGAAGAATATACATTTGTTTGGGACGGGCACGAACAAACAGCACGACTGCTCGAAAAGAAAGTAAATAGTTACATTCGATTTCAGTGGTTAGAAGATGAGGGTACAGATGCGCATTTTGAAATTCGAATTGTGAAAGAGTCTATTACAGGGCAATTGTCGTTATTGGTTGTTGATTATGTACCCGAAGATGAACGAGAAGATTTAATTCTTTTGTGGAATAAGCAGGTTGAAGTTCTTAAACGAAAAACCGGTATTTAATATTTAGTTTAACTTTAAATATGGTGTGTTCAAAATCAATAGAAAAGGCTGTCTAAAAATGTAGACAGCCTTTTCTATAAAGCCAATTGCCAGAGATAACAATACTTTGCTAAGCAAGGAAGAGTCAATCCTCTGTTTTTTTATTTCAACCCAAGTTTCTTTTTAACCGCAGCAGTAATGTCGTTAGAAGCTGGCGATTTGTAGATAATGGCTTGTGAACCTAAATCAAGGATATAAGTAAATTTACCCTCAGCAGCTACATCGTTGATAGCTTTGGTTACTTTGTCGCGGATCGGGATAAACAAATCCTGTTGTTTTTTCTGAATTTCCTGATAAGCTGTTTGACGGAAAGTGTTTACACGTGTTTCAATTTCCTGAATTTCACTCACGCGAACTTTTTTAATACCTTCGGGCATACTATCTTGTTTCGCCTGAAATTCTTTTACTTTTGCATTATATTCTTCCTGCATTTTCATTATTTCACCTTCATACTGTTTGCCTACTTCATCAATTGTTTTTTCGATGTTGGCAACTTCAGGCATTAACAAAATAACTTCCTGCGAATTAATATGTCCGAATTTTGCATCTTGTGCAAAAAGACCTACGGGTAGTGCACATAGCACAACTAAAGCGATTTTTTTTAACATGTTTATAAATTGAATTTTTATTTGTTTAATTTCTGTTTTCTATTACAAAGTTAATTGATTATTTTGAATAACCCAATTTTTGAAGTACTATATCGCTAATTTCTAATTTAGGAGAAGTGAAAATTATGTTCATCGACGAAGTTTTATCGAAAACCATACTGTAATCTTTTTCCTTGCTTATTTCCTGAATAGCAGTGTACACTTCGTCCTGAATAGGTTTCATAAGGCTCTGACGTTTTTTGAAAAGTTCGCCATCGGCTCCAAAGTACTTCTTTTTCAGTTCGTTGGCTTCTTTTTCTTTTGCAATAATTTCTTCTTCGCGTTTTACTTTCATGTCATCCGAAAGGAAAACCAATTCAGTTTGATAGTTTTTGTACATTTTCTGTACTTCCTGAAGTTGAACTTCAACTTCCGATTGCCATTTTTTCGAAATCTGATTGATTTGTTCGTTGGCAGTTTCGAACGATGGAATGTTTTTCATAATATATTCCATATCCACCATTGCAAATTTTTGAGCAGATGCACTAAAAAATATGCCCGTAATAAAGCTTATAATTAAAAATACTTTTCTCATACTACAATTAATTTATTGATTAAATTTAAAACCGTTTTCAGGCAATAAACAAATACTTTGCCAAATTCTTAAAGTTAGAAATCAGTAAAACAATTCACCTTATAACTTTACAAAC
>DYSC01000166.1 GCA_020726365.1 Porphyromonas sp. | reverse complement strand
GCGGAGTTCTTATTAAACGCCGGCTCAAACACTGAACCAAACAAGGAATTGAACTTCGGCATGTTAGTTCTGTGCACATTCAAACCGCCAATTACGGGTATGCTATATACGACAACAGCACTATATTGCTCGGCAATAACCGGGTTAATCGGGTTTTGATATTCTCCGATTATCTCTGTTTTTTCAGGCACTATATAATAATCGCTTTCAACATAATTCATCGCCTCACCTGATTTAAACGTTACGTTATCGCCACCGTGATAAAACATAACCCTCCGAACACTGTCCGCGCACAGCAGCGAGACAAATCCGGCACTGAGTGTTGCTTGATGAGTCGTTGCGTTATAGTTTTCGACATTTACACCGGTAACAATGCAATCACCAAATTCACCGAGAAAGGCATCCAAAACTTTGAAAGATTCGCTTTGCAGTTCAACAAGGTGGTCGGAATACCATTTTCGGTTACCCGGATACGTTACATGACGTTTCATATAGTTTCGATTTTATGTGTAATACTAAGAAATTTGTAATTATTGACAATTTTATGAATCTCTTCATGGTTGATTTGTGCGGGTGTAAATACGATAAAGTCGGCATTTTCAATTCCGAACATTGCTAAATAAAAGCCGAGTTCGGGCACTGTGGACAGTCCGGCGACGGCAGGCAAAAGCATTAAATCGTAACTGTTCGAGATAAAAACACCGCCGTCCGAAGGCATATCTATATAAATATCGGGGTGTAATTGGCGTTGCAAATACCATTCGAGCAAAATAATCTGGCTTGTAACATTTGCACGCACGCGATTTTCATCGCGTTCTAAGCGAAAGGTATAAAACAATACGTCCAATGCTTTTGCCTGGTAATACCACCACCACAGTCGTAAACTCAGCTCGCCTGTGCTAAATTTCTGTCGCAAAGTCGGCGGCATGATGTAATGCGCAATGCGCTTGAAATTCAAATGAATTGTTCTCATTACAGTTCTGTCAGTGTGGTGAGTAATTGTCCTTCTGTATTGCGGATTCGGATGTTGATACTTTCATAAATGAAATATCCGGAAACTAATTTTTGGCGTTCTATCGGTATCGGCGGCTGTGTTTGATACGATTCACGCCACGATAATTTCGTCAGAATTGCCGCTTCCGCACCGCTTAAATCATCCAACACATTGTATATATCACTAATATTTACGATGCCGTTAAATTCAAATTGATTACGGAATGTCAGCAATGCTTGACTGATTGCTGTGGAAACAGATGCACTTGTGAACAAGGGACGGATGTAGATATCGGCAGAAAGCGTTAGTTTATCGGCAAATTCCGAAATCACTCCGAGCTTAATGCCGGCAGGTTTCAGGGCGTTAATATATTGCATAAATCCTGTTAGTTCCGCACCCGTCAGTGGTGCAAGTGTGTCGTTTTCTGTTTTCGCAACTTTCATATAGACAAAGTTATCTTGCGAAAAAACGGCACTTCGCGTTACGATTTTCGCTTCGGAATCCTCAACAGTGTAACCGATAACGCCGTCGTTGCTAACCGCTAAATCGTATCCGTGCTGATATTCGTAAGACTTTTCGATATACCACTGAATTGTGCCGTATTGCTTGGTGTCGAGTTTCGTATCAATTTCAATGCGAAATAAGTCCAAAACGTATTCAAATAATTGTATGGCGCGAGCCGCCATGTCTCGCCATATAGACATCTCGCCGTTTGGCGTTTCGGTAATTCCGGCGGGCAATGTGCCCATACTTGTAACGATTTCTTGTATTGTGCGTGCCATGATTATTGTGCTGTTACAGGTTGGTAAGTATTCAATGCTTTCAGAACGGCAATGTTTCTGCCTGCCCACTGTTCGTCAATAGTTAAAGTTTGCCCCGCGATTAGAGGCATGGCAATATCGGTGCTACCGGGCGGAACTTTATGCTCTCGAACCGTAAGTCCAAGGTTGAATTGAGATGTATCAAATTGTATATCTGCGTTATCGTCAAGCAGTTTGATAACGCCGTCTAAGGTGCCGTAATTTGCAATGGCAACATCGAAGAGGGTTTGGTTCGGGCGTGTTACGATAGATTTCATTTGTCTGAGATTTCAATTTCAATACCTTCGTTTGTCAGTTTAATTTTCGACAGAATTATAGTTTGTTGTTCGCATTGTTTTTTTGCACGTGCCGAAAAAAACGCATCGGGTTTGCCGCCGAGAGCAGTTCGGAGTCCGCAACCGTATTGCGAAAATTCCTTATTATCGCCCGGCATAAAGTTTAGGGTATCAATCACAATATCCTGCCGAATGTCGCCGCGCACAAAGTCGCCGTTTGCGAGCATCAAATCATTGTCGTTATCTTGAACGTATCCTGTCATCCGTGTTTAATTTTGGTGTTTTCAATTTGGCTTACTTGAATATAATAAGGTTGCAAGGTAACATCAGGCACTATAGGAATGCCGGACAACATCAAAGGTGCAGGGCTACCCGCAGGCGTGAAGTATTGCAATTTTTCAATGATTGATATAATGTTGTTTAGCTTTGAAACTAAATCGGTTACATTAATCAACCCGCCTTTGTCGCCGCTGTTAAACACAATGCCGTCCGTGCTTACGGCAACGGAACTGTCACCGATTATGAGATTGAAACTGTCAATTTCGGAATACATCAGCACGGCTGCATCTACGTTTGTAATTGCACCCACTAATACGATTGAACCTATTTTCGGTTTCAAAACCATGCCGTTTGTTTCGGCGGCAATCAGTCGCACATTCGGCAGTTCGGAGCCGCTGAGCAATGTTTTTACCGTGCACGTTGTTTCTTTGACTTCTGTTATTTCGGCAAGAAACAGGGCATCGGGTGTTACACCGACAATTTCGCGTATATGTTTTACGATTGGGTTCATTTCAATTCTTGTCCTAAGGTAATTTCTTGTCGGTAACCGCTTTGCCCGAAGGTATAACGCACGGCTTCCGCAAGAAAGCGTTTGTTATCGCGTTCGGTATTATCGTCGTCAAACAGCAGAACCACATCGCCTTTGCGCACATGCGGATGCCCGAAGGCTGTAAAAGTGCCGTCCATTTTATCTGTTTTAAACTCTTTGAGCTTTTCTTTTGCATAGGTTTCTAAGTCGGATTTTGACTTTGCACCCGGAACGTAAAAGGTTCGGATTTCGGCATTATCAGCTTTC
>DYSC01000043.1:5553-16209 GCA_020726365.1 Porphyromonas sp. | reverse complement strand
GTTATAAGGTTTATAAAGTTAGGAAGATTAGTATGAGAAAATTAATATTTTTAGTGATAATATCCATTGTATCAATCGTTCAGGCACAGGATATTCCGCAGCACATTTCGTACTACAAACTATACGATTTTGTAGATGAATTGGCAAATAGTGGGCTATTTGAGTTAAACTCGGCTGTAAAACCATATAGTCGCACATTCATTTTAGACAAATTACTCGAAGCTCAGGCTCAATCCGAAAAACTTTCGAAACGGCAAAAAGCTGAAATAGCATTCTACCTGAACGATTTAGCGCTCGAGAACAATCAACTTCCTGTTGCCAACTGGCATTTGTGGAAAAACGATAAAAGTAAAGCTGCTCTGCTGTCTCCTGGCATTTTTTACCGCGACTCGTTATTCAAAGCACGCATTACGCCCACTCTCGGTATGAACGTATTGAACAATACAAGTGGAACAATTATTCAACGCTGGATTGGTGCTGAATTTCAGGCTTCTATCGGCAAACATGTGTCAGTTTATGGTAGTTTGCGCGATTTGTCGAATAACGGCGAAAAACTATCGGGCTATTACTACATCAACGACCAACCTGGCTATCAGTACAAAGAAGCTTCCTATGGAGGCGATTTCAGCGACTCGCGCGGGGGAATTAAGATTTCGAATAAGTGGGGTTCTATTGGTTTTGTAAAAGATAATGTAATTTGGGGTGATAATTATCATGGTTCCAATATACTTTCGGGACGTGCACCCTCCTACCCCATGATAACGTTGCGACTGCAACCTGCAAAATGGTTCGAAATGAATTACTTACATGCGTCGTTGGTTTCGAATCAGGTCGACAGTTCGTATTATTACCTCGAAAACGGCACAACTGTATCTTATCGCCCTGCTAATAAATTTATGGCTGCTAATATGTTTACGTTTACGCCCGTCAGAAATTTGAAAATATCGGTCGGTAATTCGATTGTTTATGCCGAAAAAACAATTCAGGGCGGTTATCTGATTCCAATCGCTTTTTATAAATCCATCGACCATACACTAACCAAAGGTCTGGGAACCGAAAATCAGAATTCGCAAATGTTTATGAACATTAGTTCTCGAAACCTGAAACATACGCATCTTTACACTTCGGTTTTTATTGATGAATTTAATTTTGCACGACTTGAACCTTCGAATAAAGAGGCAAACCCAATATCAGTTAAATCCGGAGCATTTATTTCGAATTTCCCAATTCAAAATCTCTCGGCTGTATTTGAATTTACGCGTACTAACATACTGAATTACAAACACTCAATACCACTACTTTCGTACGCATCAAACGGTTACAATCTGGGTCATTATTTGGGTGATAACGCACAGGAAATTTATGCAGCACTGCAATACAAACCTATTCGTGGATTGGATTTTAAACTTTTCTACCTTAATGCACAACATGGAAACGAATACGATTATATTCGCCGAGGTACTTCAAACGGAATAACGGGAAAAGTGGATGATATTATCAGTCAGCCATCACTGGGTGAAGTAATCTGGAAAAATCAGACGATTGGTTTGCACGGAACCTACGAAGTAATAAACAACGGTTATGTGTTTTTTAAAGCTGAAAAAAGTAATATCGAGTCGTTTGTCCCCTCGCAGGCTGTTACCTTTGGCGAAAAAAGAATGACTGCCGCACAAACACTTAACTATTTTACGCCTTCGTTCTTTCAGGGCGATAAACTCACCATTAGTGCTGGATTTAGTTTCGGATTTTAGTTAGAAATTATATACAAAAAACTCCCCAATCAACTGCTAATGTTAATTGGGGAGTTTTCATTATATAACACGGAATTAATTCTCAACCACTTCGGGTTTTACAATTTTAGCTTTAATTTCTGAAGTTTCTGTTACAAGTTCCATCAATATTGTATCGCCTTCCACCAATTCGCCGCTCAACACAATATCAGCCAATGCATCTTCGAGGTATTTTTGAATAGACCGTTTTAAAGGACGAGCACCAAATTGAACGTCATAACCCTTATCAGCAATAAAATCCTTTGCTTCGTTTGTAAGTTCCAATTTATAACCTAATGTTATTACTCTACCAAACAATCCTTTAAGTTCCAAATCGATAATCGATCGGATAGCTTCTTTATTTAATTGGTCAAACATAATTATATCGTCCACACGATTCAGAAACTCCGGTGCAAAAGTCCGGTTTAATGCTTTCTGAATTACGCTACGCGAAAATTCAGAATCCATTTTCACATCAGTTGGAGTATTAAATCCAACACCTTTACCAAAGTCTTTCAATTGACGTGTTCCTACATTAGAAGTCATGATGATAATGGTATTTTTGAAATCAATGCGGCGTCCTAAACTATCAGTAAGTCGTCCTTCGTCCATCATTTGCAGAAGCAAATTAAATACATCGGGATGCGCTTTTTCTATTTCGTCCAACAAAATAATAGAATATGGCTTGCGACGCACCTTTTCGGTCAGTTGTCCGCCTTCTTCGTAACCAACATATCCCGGAGGAGCACCAATCAAACGCGAAACGCTGAATTTTTCCATGTACTCACTCATATCCACACGAATTAGTGCATCCGTGCTGTCGAACATAAATTCAGCTAATATTTTGGCTAAGTGGGTTTTACCAACTCCCGTAGGTCCTATAAATATAAAAGAACCAATTGGTTTATTAGGATCTTTTAGTCCGATACGATTACGCTGAATAGCTTTTACAATTTTGTTTACAGCTTCGTCCTGACCAATTACTTTACCTACCAACGCTTCCTTCATCTGACGAAGTTTAAGTCCTTCGGCTTGCGCAATTCGCTGTACCGGAATACCCGACATCATAGCAACAACTTCAGCAACCTGCTCTTCGTCAACTTGTTCGGGATGTTTTTGTGCATCCTGCTCCCAACGTTTTACAGCATCGTCGAGCATATATTGCGTTTGCTTTTCCTGATCGCGAATCGGACCTGCCAGCTCGTAACGCTGCTCCGAAAGGACACGCATTTTTTCTTTTTTCAGTTCCTCAATTTTCTTTTCGAGCTCTTCAATTTCTACCGGAACCGAAACAGTACCAATGTGTACACGCGAACCAGCTTCGTCCAAAGCATCAATGGCTTTGTCCGGGAAACAGCGGTCGGTTATGTAGCGGTCGGTAAGTCGTACACAGGCTTTTATAGCTTCGGTAGTATATCGCACGTTATGATGGTATTCGTAACGATCCTGAATGTTCTCCAAAATTTGTAAGGTTTCGTCAGCTGTGGTCGGGTCGACCATTACTTTTTGAAAACGACGTTCAAGCGCACCATCTTTTTCAATACTTTGACGATACTCATCGAGCGTGGTAGCACCCACACATTGAATTTCGCCACGTGCCAAAGCCGGTTTCAACATGTTAGCAGCATCCAGCGAACCCGGAGCACCACCTGCACCAACAATAGTGTGTATTTCGTCGATAAAAAGAATAATATCGGAATTTTTTTGTAATTCGTTCAAAATGGCTTTGATACGCTCTTCGAATTGTCCGCGGTATTTTGTACCGGCCACAATCGAAGCCATATCGAGCGAAACAACACGCTTATCGAACAACACACGCGACACGCGACGCTGGATAATGCGCAAAGCAAGTCCCTCAACGATAGCAGATTTACCTACGCCTGGGTCGCCAATCAGCACCGGATTATTTTTTTTTCGACGACTTAAAATCTGTGCTAATCGCTCAATTTCTTTTTCACGACCAACAATCGGATCAAGGCGATTTTCTTTCGCTGCCTTTGTTATATCCGTTCCAAAAGTATCCAATGCCGGAGTATCGGATTGTTTATTGGGAGCAGCATGTCCTGCTTGTGCTTTTTGCTTGCGACGTGGATCGTCATCTTCATCCTCATCATCCTGAAAAGCAGCACCCTGCACAGGCAAATTGTTCGTTTGTGACAATAACGCCTTTATTTTATCGTAAGAAATATGTTCGTCATTCAGCGTTTCGAAAGCCAAATTGTTCTTTTCCTTCAGTATTGCAAGCAAAAGATGCTCAGTGTCGGCCGTTTCGTTCATAAGCGAACGCGCTTCGAGTTCCATTATTTTCTTGATTCGCTCTGCACTTTTAAGTACCGGAAGTTCAATTCCTGTCGCTTCCATGTCCGTACGGATTTGACTTTCAATAACTTGTTTTATTTTAGCTAAGTTCACATGCGAATGATTTAGTAACTCAATGGCTTTTCCATCACCATTTCGAAGTAAGCCGAGCAAAAGATGCTCCGGTCCAACGTAGTTATTGCCCAATCTTTCGGCTTCCTGCGCACTAAATAACAATATGTTATGTAAAGTTTCTGAATAATTTATAGTCATAACTTATTATTTTGTTTTTTGAACTGACAAATTTAAGTAAAAGTTTGCATGAATAAACTTGAAATTAAAAAAATGTAGTCCGGTTTATTGTTTTTTATTTTTTCAATAATAATACCTGCTTTAATTTACTGACAAAAACAGTAAAAATGTCAGTTAAACATATAAAGTCAAAAAAATTGAGTAGATTTGTGGCTCTTTTTGCCAATAATAAAACGGAACAATTCAATTAATTTTATATTTCTCAAAAAACTATAGGCAGAAATTATTTTTAGTTTAAAAACGAAATTTACAAACAAAAAGTTTATGACAGAGAAAATTTCTTCGCTTCGCGATTCGAAAACAGCCCGTTGGTTTGTTTTGGTTTTGGTATCGTTTACCATGTTATGCATGTATTATCTCACCGATGCAATGGCGCCATTGCAGGAAAAATTACAAGGAAACCTTAACTGGACAGCTACCGAATACGGTTTTTTCACAAGTGGCTACGGTTGGTTTAATGTATTTTTGCTGATGCTTATTTTTAGCGGTATGATATTGGATAAGTTCGGCACACGGTTTACAGGCATACTTGCCATAGCAGTTATGCTTATTGGAGCATTTGTTAAATATTGGGCTATCGACGGACATATCGGTGCCGGTACGTACGAATTATCAATCGGTTCGTGGCAAATTATCAGCCCCACTTCCAAATCGGCGGTTATGGCCGGCTTAGGTTTTGGTATTTTCGGTGTGGGAAGCGAAATGTTTGGTATATCAGCCAATAAAGCGGTTGTGCGATGGTTCAGAGGCAAAGAAATGGCTCTAGCGATTGGACTTAACACCTCCACCGGACGTATTGGAACTGCTTTGGCTATGTTTACACCACTACCACTCTATAAATTGACCAATAATGTGAGCACTCCCATTATTGTTGCTATGATTTTGCTTTGCATTGGTTTGTTGGTATTTTTTCTGTTTACTTTTATGGATAAAAAATTAGACCGTGAAGAAACAGCAGCCGGAGTTGAAAGCGAAGAAGAATTTAAATTTGCCGATGTATTGGAAATTGCGGGTAATCGCGCATTCTGGTATATTGCTGCTTTGTGTGTATTGTTTTACTCGGCTGTATTTCCGTTTATAAAATTTGCAACCAATCTGATTGTACAAAAGTTTGAAGTTGACGATACATTTGCTGGTTACATCCCTGCTTTACTGCCATTTAGCGCACTATTACTTACTCCTTTATTTGGTGGAATTTCGGATAAAAAAGGAAAAGCAGCCAGCATTATGGTATTGGGATCGATTATTTTAGTAATTGTACATTTATTGTTTTCGATACCATCGTTAAATAGTTTCAGTGTTGCAATTGGTTTAGTTGTTTTATTGGGTATTGCTTTTTCGTTGGTACCTTCTGCCATGTGGCCTGCTGTTGCTAAAATAATTCCTCACAGCAAATTAGGAACTGCTTACGCTATGATTTTCTGGGTTCAAAATTGGGGATTAATGTTAGTGCCACTACTTATTGGCTATGTGTTGGATAAATATTGTATTATCAGCTCCACCGAAACGTTGATTGATGGCAAAATGCAATTGATAACGCAATACAACTATACTATTCCCATGCTTATTTTTGCATGCTTTGGAATGATTGCTATTCTTTTTGCTTTACTACTCAAAGCCGAAGATAAGAAGAAAGGATACGGTTTGGAACTGCCAAATGTAAAAAAATAAGTTTCAGTAATATTTCTACTAAAAACAAAAGCCCTCGTAACAAATTGATTATGAGGGCTTTTAAATTCAACAGTTGTACTTACCAACCGCAGGCAAGTCCTAAGCGGAACCAATGAATGGTTTGTTGTTAACGCCAGTAAACGCCAAAATACTCAATTATTCAATCACTTACACAAATTCCGTAAAAATTGTGGCGTAATTAATTATCACTATTTATGATATTTTTTACAGCACATTTTTCAGCAGTCTGGATTTCGACCGATTAAATTTTATTTTCTCGATTTTTTCTATATTTAGGGTTTACTGAAAAACTTATAATTTATACCTCCATTAAAATTAATGCCCGGCATAGGATAGCCCTTGTTTATTTGATACAATTGATTTAGCAAATTATTGCCGGAAATAAATAATTGCAAATTTTTAATTGGAATGCAGGCTAAACGAGTATTTAATAGTAAATAATCAGGTTGAATTGTTACATTAGGTGCAATAGAGGTATATAATTTTTCGATATATTGTATTCCGACATTGAAATCCCAAATTTTATATTTATAGTTTGTACTCACATTAAGTTGCTGACGAGGAGCTGCTACAACTGGCTTACTCAACTCTAAGTAACTGTAATTGGCATGTATAAAAAGTGCTTTTGAAACAGCATATTTAGCTGAAAACTCAATACCTTTATTGTCGAAACTACCAATATTTTGTCTTTTGGGTGGAACAGGGGGATCAACAACTTGTATCAGATTTTCACCATTCACCTTAAAAAGCGTAAGTTCTAATTTTAATTTATTGTCAATTAACGAATGTAGCCAGCTTATTTCGTAATTCATCATACGTTCCGGTAAGAGGTCAGGGTTTGGAGCATACAGATATAATTCCATTATAGTAGGGTTACGGAAACCTTTTGAAACAGAGGCTTTTAAAGTAGTATTTTGAGTTGGGTAATACGATATGCCTCCCATTGGAACTATTTCCGTTCCGAATTTTGAATGCTTATCGGCACGAATACCAGCACTGAGGGTGAGTTTTTCGAATAAAGTTTGTTGCGCATACACATAAGCCGCTAACTCATTGATTATTATAAGCGAATCGCTCACAGCAGTTTTATTCACTATGCCTCCATATTGTTTAAAATCGGAACCTACGGTTACAACCGTTGCGGTATTCAACTTGAAACTTTGGTAAATCATTGCGCCACTGTTTCGGTCGGTCGAGTGAAAACCATTCGATAAGGTATGCTCCCCAAAATTATGATACAGTTTCAGAGCACCTTCAGTATTTTTGTACTTATTTTCGAACGATAGCGAGGTTTTGCCACGAGTAATATCTATATTGAAAGGCTTTGGTATATCAACCATTCCATTATCATTGGCATTAAATTTGGCAATATTAAAATCGCCATTTACTTTCAGGTTTTGTGTAATATCGTAACCTACCTTCGTATAACCATTGGTAATTTTAAAATCCGTATTCTCCCGAATTCCATCCGTTTGGTCATGATTTAAGGAAGCAAAAACACTCAGTTTTTCTTTTTCATAACCTATTGTGCCATAATACTTTTGCGTATTGTACGAGCCGTACGAAGCACCCACATTTCCGCTAATACCTTCTTTATCATTTTTTCGGGTAATAATATTGATAACACCACCCATGGCATTGGAACCATATAATAGCGAGCCGGGACCCCGAATAATTTCTACTTTTTCGACATCCGAAGCCACATAAGCATCGGGCAGTGGATGCCCAAAAATGCCTTGATATTGAGGATGTCCATCAATCAAAACCAGCACTTCGGTATTGGGAGCACCACCAATTCCACGCATGGTAATAGCACCCGAACCTCCTGCTGCGACTCCAAAACCCAACACATTGCGTTGTGTAACAAAAACTCCTGGAACGTAGGTATTAAGTGATGGCAAGATATTTATTTCACCTGATTGTTCAATTTCATTTCTGGTAATTTGTGAAACAGACAACGGCACAATTTTTCGTGAAACCTCTAATTTAGAACCTGTTACAAGTACTTCGTTCAGTTGAACTGAGTCTTTAAAATTAGCTTGTGAATTAATTTGAAAAGAAAAAAGTAAAGAAAAAAAAACAACTTTTATTTTTAGCATTTTGGTGAACCATAAAGTAATTAGATAGTGGATACAAATCGCTCAGCCTCTTCGAGTACGTTTATCTTACCAACATCCAACATTTTATAATCAGCTGGTACAAAGCTAAGTATATTATTTTGATTCATATTTTGCAAATAAAAATCCATAATCGAAAATTTAGCTGGATACGACTGCATTAGCTCAAAAACTTGTGGTGAAAGTACTTGAATGCCAGAGAAAGCAAGTTTATTATAACGCCCAGGATTTTTAAAATCTACAGGTTTTGTCTCGGAAGTTTTTTCGTTTATCCAAGCTCTGAGGCGAAGTCCATCGTCGAAAAGTAGGTAGCGAAATGTATCCCTGCTACTTACAACAAGCGTAGCTAAGGGATTACTACGCAAGTGTTGGTGATATAGTTCGGTAAGGTTGATGTTCGAAAGAATATCCACATTGTGTACCAAAAATGGTTTATTATCATCGAAAAATACTGCTGCTTTTTTAACGCCACCACCCGTATCGAGCAACATATCGCGCTCATCCGAAATTTCAATACGGATTCCAAACGCATTATTTTCCCTGATAAAATCAATAATCTGATCGGGAAAATGATACACATTAATTAGGATTTCGTCGAAACCAGCAGCTCTTAGTTTCAGTATTACATGCTCCAGCAATGGCTTACCGGCAATTGGAACAAGTGCCTTCGGCAAATTATCGGTAATAGGTTTGAGTCGCGTACCAAGTCCGGCAGCAAATATCATGGCTTTCATAACAAAATTATTAGCCCCCTAACCCCTTAAAAGGAAAAAAAGAGCAAAAGACTTAATAAATTTTTTTTAATATATAAGAAGCAAAGTTAGTAATTATTGCCGAAAACGACGTACTTTTGCTGTACAAAAATCAACACACATGTTGAGATACACACTAAGTGAAGAAAAAGCAAACACGATTACGCACGCCATAGGCATTCCTTTTGGAATCGCTGTATTTATATTTTTTGCTTTAAAAAACTCTCAAGCAGACAATTATTGGCTACTAATCAGCACATTAGTTTATGCTGTTTTAAAGATTTCGCCACGCTGTGGCTTAAAAGGTGCAGCGCACCAAAATATCTAAAAAAGACAAACTCTGAATATTCAAAATCATTTTTCCGTTTTCGGAACCTTTTTATTTTTTAGCCTTTTAATTTCTTCTTCCAAAGTTGCAATTTCTTTTTCCTGATTATTTATGGTTTTCAGCAATTCGTTTAACTCTTCGTTTTCGATAGTGGTAGGATACTGCGCCTCAACACGTTCCAAAAAGTCGGCTAACACATTCATATAATTCATAAATGCATCGTAAGCAGTTTCGTAAGTCGATCCCCAAGCATCCTTATGACTCATATAACGGAAGTGATCGGACGATTGCAGCAATAACCAGTCACGATGTAAAGGTTTATCGTTACAGAGGTTTACACGTTCGCTTACGGCATAGAGTTTTTTCAAAGCTTCTTGTTGTAGGTCATTTCCTGTCCATGGAGTTAAATCTTTATCGTTACCAACCCAACTCATTGGATAAGGAACTGAAAGAATGTCAATCGCATCCGTTTTCTTGGTATAATCGGAAGGTAAAACAAACGAAACCTGCTGTTCCATAGCGTGATAAGGTAATGCTTTCAGGAAATCGAAAATTCCGGACTCCGGACTATTTACCAATCCGAAAATATCGTAACCAAAACCAATATTGACAATATTTTCGCCTTCGGGAAGCGCCGAAACCCAATTGATATATTTTTCAGCAGTTATACTGTTTATGGTAAACCTAAATGCCAAATCGTCGCTCAATTTCCAGTTTCGAACCAGTAATTTTAATTTAGGCAAGTACGAATGTTTATATACGTAATTAGGGCTTTTCCAACCCATTACGTGTTTAGCTTCCTCAACCATCATGGTTTTAAAGCCCATTTTCGAAACTATTTCGCCTATTTCGTCGGAATAAATCAATTCGGTATTAAAAAAAGCAGATGGTTTTATGCCAAAAAGATGTTTAATTTTTTCGGAATGAAGCTCAACCTGCTTTTTAAACTCATCAGCATCGAAAACCGAAGCTAACGAATGAGCATAAGGTTCTGCCAAAAAATCGACCGAACCGGTTTGAGCCAATTCTTTGAAACTATCAATAACCTGTGGTGCAAATTGTTCAAAAAGCTCCAACGTTACACCCGAAATTACAAACGAACAACGGAATTTTCCGTTTGAACTACGAATCATTTCGGCAATTACCCGATTGGCATTGAGATAGGATTTTTCAACCAAGTGGTCGATTCGTTCATCAGTCTGAAAATCATCGTAATAATAATGATCCTGACCTATTTCGAAAAAGCGATAGCGTTTCAGGCGTATAGGCTCATGAATTTGAAAGTAGAAGCATATATTTTTCATACTATGTATATTTTAATTGAATTTGAAGATTTTAATTTTTTACTTTATAAACCTTATAAACTTTATAAACCTTATAAACTTTAT
>DYSC01000043.1:0-5453 GCA_020726365.1 Porphyromonas sp. | reverse complement strand
AACTTTATAAACTCACATTACACTTTCGTAAATAGATCTAACTTTTAACCCAGCATCGTACCATTTAATGTTATTCACCTCGTCGCTACCGAGGTTTCGAAGACTTTCATACATGGCAGGATTTTTTACAATGGCATAAATGGCATCAGCCATAGCATCAATATCCCAATAATCGGTTTTTATAGCATGGGTCAGAATTTCAGCACAACCCGATTGCTTCGAAATAATAGATGGTGTGCCCACCTGCATGGCTTCGAGTGGCGAAATACCAAAAGGCTCGGAAACCGAAGGCATAATATACACATCGCTTTCGGCAAGCATTTCGTGTACCTGACGACCCTTTAGGAAGCCTGTAAAATGAAATTTATCAGCAATACCTCGTCGGGCAGCGAGGTCAATCATAGCCTGCATCATATCACCGCTACCAGCCATAACAAACCTAACACCCTTTGTTTTTTGCAACACGCGATGAGCAGCTTCCACAAAATATTCAGGTCCTTTTTGCATGGTAATACGTCCCAAGAAAGTAACCACTTTATCTTTGCGCTGTGTTTTGGTAAACGAATCTACATCAGGCAAAGGTTCAACAGCGTTGTGAACGGTAGTAACTTTTGCTGGATTTTGGTGGTATTTTTCAATTACAATTCGACGGGTGAGTTCGCTTACGGTCATAATATGGTCGGCCATATCCATTCCGCGCTTCTCGATGCCATAAACCGTTGGATTTACCTGTCCGCGGCTACGATCAAAATCAGTTGCATGTACGTGAATTACAAGTGGTTTTCCGCTAATTTGTTTAGCAAAAACACCGGCAGGATACGTCAACCAATCGTGCGAGTGGATAATATCAAAATCGACCTGATGCGCCAAAACGCTTGCCACCGCTTCGTAATTCGAAATCTCTTCAATTAAATTATCGGGATAACGACCCGAAAAATCGATACAGCCTAATTCGTTGGTGTAAATACGCGAAAAATCGTATTTAATTCCATTGCGCAGCCAAAAATACTCATCCGGATGCATCACTTTTCCGATACGATTATTTACATAATCCCAACTATTTTCTTTCCAAACCACAGGCACATTACAAGCACCTATTATTTTCAGAAAACTTTGATCTTCGTCGCCATGCGGCTTTGGAATTACAAATGTAATTTCCATATCGGGCTGATACGACATTCCTTTAGTTAATCCGTAACTTGCTGTACCTAAGCCACCTAAAATATGCGGTGGAAATTCCCAACCAAACATTAATGCCTTCATTCACTCTTCGATTTGTAGTTACTTAAATCTGTTATCACACGCAACACTCCGGCTACACTCATTGCAAACGACATTCCTCCATGACCTTTGTATGGAGGATTACCGTCGAACAACTCAGGTATAGTACCAATGCACAATTCGGCTAATTCTGCTTCGAGTCCGGTAAGAATTCGTTCGACAAACGAAATTCCACTTTCTTTATAGATATTCAAATAGGCAATAGTATATGCACCTATGGTAAATGGCCAAACCGGACCATTATGATAATTTCGGTTTCGCTCGAGCATGCCACCCACATAATTTGGACGATACGAGCCACTTTTAGGGCTTAAACTTCGAAGCCCTTTGGGAGTAAGCAATTCCTTTGTACAAATATCCACAACCGCTTTCTGTTGCTTGCGGTTAAGTGGCGAGTAAGGCATCGAAACAGCAAAAATCATATTCGGACGTACTTCAGGATTGTTGTAAAAACCATCTACATAATCGTATAAATACGAACCATTCCAGAAAGTTTGCACGAATGCTTCACGCGTTATCTCAGCCTGATAGTCAAGCAAATCAGCGGCATGTTCATTACTATAACTGCGGGTAAGTTCCGAAGCAAATTTCAATGCATTAAACCAAAGTGCATTAATTTCGACCACATAACCTGTACGAGGCGTTATCGGATAGCCATCTTCCACGGCATTCATCCATGTTGCCGGTTTTTCCCTTCCATCCACATAAAGTAAACCGTTTGTGTGTAAAATAAGTCTTGGATGATTTTGTTTGCGAATGAAAACAATAATTTCCTGCACAATATCGCCAAATCTTGTATGTGCCTCTTGCACCGAATATTTTTCAGCAAACTTCTGTACTACCCAAATAAACCAAAGCAACACATCCGGTTCGTCTATATTCTGCAGTTTAACTAACGAAAAGTCACCATTCATAAAACTTTTAAGTTCTTGAACTGATGTTTGCATGATAGCATCAAAATAATCTGGCCTATTTATATCTAATGTACATGCTATGATGGATACAAACTGATCGCGGGCACGGGCACCAAACCAAGGATAACCAGCCAACAAATAGGTCTTTTCTCCTTCGCGTTTATAAAATTGCTGTGCAGAGTTTTTGAGTGTATTAAACATATTATCACGCAAACCTCTTCTCTTAAATTCCTCTTCCCATAAATTATTCAATTTACGAGGCGAAATTTCGCTTATACCAGCCGAAAAAATTATACTATCACCCATTTTAATTGGCATTTCGAAATAACCAGGCACCAATAAATCCTCCTTATAATCGTAACCTCGTTCTTGTTCCTTACAATATTCAATATTATTATACCATGTGGGATTGTGGATATAGCTGTTTTTTTTCGAAAACTGCATATATAAATAAGGATATTTGTCGTACATACAACTACGAATTCCATTTGTTACCTCCGAATAATCGGTATTTGCATCATCATTTTCTTTGGATAAAATATTGACACTTCGAAAGGCTAAAAAAGGATTAAAACGCAATGTTGTAGGAGAATGTGCTTCTATCAAAGTATATTTTATCAAAATACGAGGCTCGAAGGAAACCAACATTCTCTCTTTGGAAAGCACAACACCTCCTACCCTATACACAGTACGAGAAATGACTTCGCAATCGAACTGACGAATATATTTATGACCATTCGGACTAAAATTATTGCCGTTGTATTTGTGAATTCCCAAATTAAACTCAGCGCCATGCTGTATAACCGTTTCGTCGAACGACGAAAGCAAGACATGATTTGTATCGTCAATTTCAGGCAAAGGCAAAACTAACTGACCGTGGTACTTTCGGGTGTTACAATCAATAATTGTTGTACTATTGTAAGCACCAGCTCTATTTGTTCGAATCATCTCTTTTGAAAGAGATTTATCGAGATTGACTAACAATGTTTTATCAAATTTCAGGTAACTCATAAGCGGGGTTTTATTGAGGTCGATATAAAATTGATTTCGAGCTGCAAGTTAGAACTTTTTTTTAACCTGACAAAGCATTTTTTAGAAAAAAAACATGTTTTAAAATAGCTTTTTGAGCTTAATATTGAATTAGAATAACTTATGTATACTTTTGCACTAACAATAATATCAAAAATGAAAACAAACCCACCGAAAAGCAATTTTCGAAAAGTAATAAATATTCTTTTTATACCATTCGTATTTTCACTTTTAATATTGATGGTATTTTTACTCGAAAATGGTATGAATTGGAATTTTTCGAAAGCAGGAATTTATCCGCGTAAAATTGAATGGATTTGGACTATTTTCACCTCCATTTTTATTCATGCCAATTGGGGGCATTTGCTCAATAATTTGCTTTCATTCTTTTTATTAAGTAGTTGTTTGTTCTACTTTTACCGACCTGTTAATTTGCGAATTTTCATGTTTTTATGGATTTTGAGCGGAATAATACTGTGGATTATTGGTCGCGAAAGCCGCCATGTGGGTGCAAGCGGGCTGATTTATGCTATGGCTGCATTCCTACTTTTTAGCGGATTAATTCGCCAACACATACCACTTATAGCTATTTCGCTTGTCGTAACGCTTATTTACGGCAATATGGTTTGGCATATTTTTCCGTGGACGGTAAACGACCATGTTTCGTGGGAAGGACATTTATCGGGTTTGTTTAGCGGATTATTGGCAGCCGTTTTATACCGAAATGATGGTCCGCAAAAACCTGTAAAAGTATGGGAGGAAGAAAATAATGAAGAGGAGGAGTACTGGAATGAAGAAAAATCAGATAAAAATTAAATCACTTTTTGATTTGCTGAACTTCATTTGTTTTGAATTTTGACACTGATTGACCTATCCGTTTCGGATTGGACTGTTTTGCACTAAAACGGTAACCAAGCCCCCATTCGATAAATTCAGCTTTTTGCAAATGTGTTTTTAATCCCAAAGATATAAAAATATGATTTGTTAATGCATATTGCATCGAAGCACGTGTATAAAACCAACCATCTTCCTTTTCAATATCGTAGCCGTAAATCATTGGTTTATTAAGTATTGTTGCTTTTGCTTCATTATAAGGTTCCATGTTTTTCAATGGATTATGCACATACATGCCTAAATGCACCCCTGCTGTAAATCTCCCAAACATCAACTCCGGACGCAGTGAAACTCCAACACGTATTTTATTTTCCCACTTGTCTTCAGTCAGGTAAGTTCGCTGAAATTTTGTATTTCCATTATACACACCATCGTAAAATCCTTCTACACCAACACCCAGCCGAATGGCGTTACCGAGCGGTCGATAAACAGCCGCTACAAACGAGCCAATAGGATATTGCATATCGTCCTTATAATACAATTCGCGAGCACCACCCGAAGCAATAAATTCATAACTCAACTTTTGAGACAAATCGCGTAAATGTTTTCGTTTAGGGTGGTAAACATGTTTGTAGTAGGGTGCATAACTTACACCAACAGAAGCGTTCAGCATATTAATTCCCGAATTAGGTTGGTAAAAACTGCCGTTCGAAGCATGATTCCACTGAAAGTCGGCAACAGCTGCAAATCCCTTTTCGATAGGAATAATAATATTAGCGCCTCCGGCAAAATACACATTTAAAACCGAACCTATGGCGGCATTTCCGGTGTTCAAATCGTTCAGATTTGTAGCCGTATTGTTAAATGTTTTTGTCAAAAAACTCGCTCCGGCACCACCTTTAATATTTAAAATAAAACGCTGATAATGAAATAATTTAAAGTTTAAATAGGGATAAATTGCATACAAATTGCCTAACATAGTGGAATTTCCTAAGTCGAGTGAAACCATTCCCAATCCGATTTTTGGAAAGCCAATGTATTGATGCCAACTTTTTTCGCCCATAGTTTGCCACTCCACAGCCAATTCGGTGCCCTTAGTTGGTCCCTGAACTAAGTTTTGTAGATGTGTGGTATGTTTCAGAATGTTACCATACATAAATTCCGCTTTGATAGCAAAATTATTTTTGGTTTGCGACTTTACTGCAAAACAAAAAACAACAAAAACAAGTATTAAAAAAAACTTTTTCATTCTGTCTACACTTTGAAAGGCCTGATATTTTGTTTACCTTTGACAGCGCAAAGTTAAGAATAATGTGTTAATATAAAAATGTGCCAATATCAAATAACTTTATAACTTTATAAACTTTATAACTTTATAACTTTATAACTTTATAA
>DYSC01000165.1 GCA_020726365.1 Porphyromonas sp. | reverse complement strand
CTATAAACTGCAAACTATTAATTCCCCTGTTTCTTTCCACCATCTTTTTTAAGTTCGGTGGGCTTTTGCTGCAACAAAGGTACAGCCTTTACATCCCATGTTTCTTCAAATTCCCAATTCGCGCGCAAACTAAACTTTTTGGGATAATAATACATTTCTTCCGGTTGTGTTCGGGTCGAAATATCGCCGGTGTCCCACTTGCCATTTTGATTTTTATCTGTAAAAGCGCGAAGGTAAAAATCACCCGGCTTTAGGTATTCGAACAAAGTGCCTTTCGGTTGGCTTTTTTTCAGAGCTAAAACATTGTCTTTTGTGTCGAGCAACTGATAAACAATCAACGAATCGAAAGCTGCCGGCAGTATTTTCAAAGCAGAGTATTCGTCGAGCGATTTAATTTTTAAATCCGCTTTTAACTTGTTGTTTTTCAGATTGTAAATGCTGGATATTGCTGCCGAATCTATATGTAATTCGTATTGCTTTTCAGGTTCCCATTTGTAATCTATTGCAAAGAGCATTTGAGTGGAATCGACCTGACGCCATTTAAGCGGAAGCGTTTTAAATGTGGAATCTATCTTTTGCTGCAATTTTATTTTTGTCAGGTCAACCGAATCCAACGGAGCATCAAAGGTTAGCAGCAACGGATTGTAAAGCTCAAAACCCGAAGACGCGTTCGTATTTAATTTATAGAATTCCGTTTCGGTAGTTGCCTGTTTTTTCAATTTTGCTTTTGGATTTACTGCTGCCTTTCGCATTAATACATTTATGGTATCGGTTTGAGGCACTAACTGAAAGATAGAATCCGTTTTTTGATAAGTCAATGTCATTGTCAATGTATCGATATTATAAACAGAACTATCTTTTAACCAATAGGTTAAAGTATCTAATGTTGTATTTTTTTGAATAAGAACTTTATTATTCCAATCAAAATTCAGTGGCTTAATTTCGGGTAATTGGGCTGCCATTGTATTAAAAAACAGCGTAAATGATTGTGGATTCTTTCGCTCGGATTTTACAAAATATTGTCGTTTTTTATTTTCTTTGAAATATTTAAAAAGCAGATTGTCAGGTAAAAAGCGTGTTACTGTAATCGTGCGAACAGTATCAATTGTAAGTGTATCCTTCCAAACGGTATCCTGCTTTTCTTCACGTATTGCATAAGGTGAAGCCAACGAATCAATAAAAGCCACATTTTCGCCCGGCTGATAAAAATAATCTTTGCTCACATCGCCCAACGCATAAATCCGGTATTTCCCTGGTTTGCAGTTGTCCACAGTAAAACGTCCGTTTTCGTCGGTTTTCCCGATTCGTAGAAATGGCTTTTTGAAAAATACCGTATCAATATCTTCGGCATAAATACCCACAATAACGCTCGAAACAGGATTCAAATCATCAGCATTTATAAGCGTACCCGAAATTTGAAGTGTGTCAATTTCATTCCCTGTCGAAAAAGCAAACCGATAATCTTTCAACGGATTTTTTTCGTTTAAATCCACAATCGAGCTTCCAAAATTAATGGTGTAAGTTGTACTGTCTTTTAAATCGTTTTCGAAAGTTACTGATACCACTTTTGCATTTCCTTTTACATCAGGCTGTTTGGCTTGTGGTGGTGAAATGATAATGGTTTCGCTTGGCTTTTCCACCGTTACATTTTCGTCGAAAATAATTTGTATTTCTTTTTTCTTGAAATTTAACGCACCGTTCTGTGGCGTCGATTTCATTACATGCGGAGGGGTTTCATCTTTTGGTCCGCCTGTTGGTCCCTGCGCTTTGTTGGCACAGGCGTGCACCATCAAACCAATTGATAAAACGACAAATATTTTAAATATTAATTTTTTAATTTCCATTTTCTAACTTCTAACTTCTACATTTTCATTATGTCGTAAAACTTAATAAATTGCACATTTTTGAGCCCTTTTAGGGGTTTTTGGCCACCTTTCTTGTCAAAACTTTGTGCCCAATCCGGCAGCGCAAACAATTTTTTTCGTCGCAATACATTTTTTTTAATTGCAAAAAAGCTTGGGAATCATAAGCCGAATTTATTTTCATTCCCAAATTTTGCCAACCTATAACAATCGAATTTTTTTCAGCCGGAATTTTCTCCAACAAGCTGATTGCTTTTTCCTTTAGTTCTTCGTTTCCGTTTCTGTCCGAGAAATAGAATACAAAAGGTATCACCGTATTAATCAATAAACTATAAATTGAGCTTTTGCCTAATTTTTTACTTTTTTCAGAGCTGTTTTCTCCAAAAAGATAATGCGTTTTCCAATATTCCGATGGTTCACAACGAAACAATGAAATTAAATAATCCGCTTCGGGAAGCTCAATGATTTTCGAAAATAGCTTCGATGAACCATGAATTACAGCTGCAAACTGCGCTATACGAATATGCGGAAAATTATCGGGACGAAGCCTAAGTAATTTCCATTGCGAACCATCAATAGGTTTTAGGTTGTATTTCAGTTGCAAAAAATCAAATTCTTTTTTAAGTTTTTGAAAATAATCGTCGGCAAAATCGTTTATAAGTAAACCGGCTTGTCCGAAAAGCAATGCTTCAGTCTGAAATAAATCGCTTTTGTGTTTGCCCAATATCGAAATTGGTAGCGTTTTTGCCAACATTTCGAATGCCTGACTATTGGTTCCAAAGCCAAAACTGCGTGACAAGGTTATGTAAAATGCCTCCTCCCAATGCTGATTGTTATCAGTCAGTAAATTTTGTATATGGCTTGTTTTCAGTAACAGACGTTCGGCAAGTAATGCATTTTTCCAGCTATGAATAAAAATAGTAGGCACATCCGCTATTTTATCGGCACAGGCTATCCATTTTTTATCACTGATTAAAGCGTCGTAATTCTGTTCTATTTCAGTTGGATATTGTAATTCTAAAACAGGAATTTTTTCTCCATCTGGTCTGAAAACTTCAGCATCAGCTTTTTTTACAACATGCAGTATCACAGTATCGTACGATTTATCCGCTTGATGATTGTGCTTTTTCCAATCGCTCGCCAATGTATGAATTTCAACATTCCCTGCCCAAATTGTTTCGCCAATTTTCACTTTGGCATTAAAAAAATCAGGACCAGCATCCGTATTTAACTTTCCAACATCAATAACTTCAACTGTATCACCAGCAGTGGTTTGTAAGCCCTGTTGTGTAAATAGTTTTTGCTGCCAAATATAGTGTAAAATAGATTCTTTCATGGTTAAATTTTCTTTATTCTCAGGTAT
>DYSC01000042.1 GCA_020726365.1 Porphyromonas sp. | reverse complement strand
TATGTATCGAAAATAGTGATAATTATCTGGATGAAAATAAGATATTTAACTATTATGATACAAATTTTTTGTTGCAAGATGCTGTTGAGCGTAATCTAATTACAATTGGTGGAGTAGTTAATATTTGTCAAAAGAAATGCTTGGTATTGCGATTTCAAATGCTCGTAAAATTGTTGACACGAGAAACAAGTTAACGCATGGGTATGATGAAATTGAAAATGTACAAATTTGGAGTATTCTAATAAAGCATTTGCCAGTTTTAAAAGTAGAAGTAGAACAGCTAATTTTCAAATAACACTCCCCCGCTCGCCGTATCGTAACATCTGCTTTTAATATTATTTACATTCAAATATGCGAGTCATGAGACTTGATTCTCACCGGACGAAGTTAAAGAAACTTCGCACAGCGATGGAATTGCCGTATCAATTACGATAAATCCGTAATAAAATTCCTATTTAAACTCTATCATAAACTCAGTAAGACTTTTGGTTGAAGGTAATCCTATCTTTTTTCGAATACGATAGCGCCCTACTTCTACACCTTTGAGCGAAATATTCATAAGGTGCGCAATGTCTTTGCTCGATAAATTTAAACGCAGATATGCACAAAATCGAAGGTCGTTGGATGTAAGTTCGGGATAGGTGGCATGTAAATTACGGAAAAAGTTTTCGTGAATGCGGTCGAAATTGGTTTGAAAAATAGCCCAGTCGTCTTCCGACGATAAATTTTCGTCCAACATTCGAATCACTTTATCGTAATATTTATTTGGATATTGTGAACCTAAAATCTCTTTTTGTGCAATAATCTCATTTTTAATGCTTACCAAAATTTCATTTTTCTTGATAAGAGTCATGGTAGATTCAGCCATCTCTTTGCTTTTTACAGTTAGCTCCGATTCAAGTTTTTCTTTTTCGAGCAACATAATTTGCTGTTCGCGCTTTTCAATTTCTTTTTTACGAATGGCTTCTTGTTCCGAATGTATTTTCTCTTTTTTTATTTGAAATAAATGTAAAATGTAGCGGTAAATACCATAAATTGACAGTAAAACGAGGAGAAGATATATTATTTTGGCCAAAACAGAAAGATAAAACGGAGGCAAAACCTCAAATTTATAGTTTAATTTGCTCATTACAAATCCACTGTTCGTAACTACTTCTACCTGAAGTTTGTACATTCCGTAGGGTAAATAATTATACTTTTTGCTTGAAGAAATAGATGTTTCGCTCCAAACTTTATCAAAACCAATGAGTTTAAACCTAAAATTTAGGTTGTTCATTTCGGTGTATTGCGGATAGAAAACCGAAAAAACAATATTATTGGTGCTGTATTTTAGTTTAGTTGGCGTAGAATCAATCAGAGCTAAGTAGATGTTTTTCAACGATTCATCGTCCGAAGCCACAATTTTACTAAACTGTAAAGTGGCAGTATTATTTGTCTTGTTTTTGTCTTCTAATGTGTAAAGTGCCAACCCATTTTCGAGCGTAAACAAGCATTCTTTATCCGAAATTGGAATAATATTCTGATAATCGTCCACCGTTTGATTTAAAAATTGCGAGTAGTGTACAATGTCGATAATCTTGGTTTGGTTTGGCTTCACTTCCACCAAAGCAGCTTCGCCATCGAGTATAAACCAATACAAATTATCTTTGAAATGATTTACACGATAAGCTGTAGAGAAATAGCCTAATTTTTTGTTTAATTCGTTGTACGATACAATTTGCTTTTTCATATCGTCGAAAGTATAAAACCGCGTATTGTCGGTAAATACAACCCGATTATTGACTGAAAAAACATTGATATTGTATTCGTTTTCGTTATCGAGCGAGTTGAAAGTGCTGATATGCTCTATTTTACGTAAATCGGGAGTAAGCCTTATGGCAAACAGCCCTTGATACAAATGACTTGCCCAAATGGTTCCCGTGTAATCAATTTCGATGTAGCGAATTGGGTTTACAAAACCTTCGACTTTGTGGCTAAACTGCCATTCGTTGTTTGTTTTTTTGTAAATACAAAGTTCAGTATAAGTGCCTTCTACAAGCACTTCCTGTCCATTAATAACGCCACGTTTCAGGCAGATACCTCCTTTTACAGGCGAAATCGTTTTAAACTTTCCTGACGAATAACTGAACGTGTTTTCATTATTCCCAAAAAAATGCTGCTTGTCAATTTTTGAGATATTCCAAACCTGACCTTTAATAGTTGGTTCCAACTTCAGGTTTACTACTGCTTTCCGATTCGCATCGTAGCCAGCTTTGTAAAGACCCTGATTTGTTCCCATCAAAAGATCCTTTCCATCAAAATGGAGCGTGTACAAAGCACCCACCGATGGTTTAAAGTTATGAATATATCGGATAGAAGTATTCATTTGAATCAATGCAATGCCCTTGTCGAGAGCAACCCACAAATTTTGCTCTTTGTCGAATAACATTCCCAAAACAGTATTGTTTTGTAAAATATTATTGGTGTTGATGGTCCATAGTTTTTTCCCGGTTTTGTCGATGGCAGTTATACCGTTTTGTATAGTTCCCAACACGATAACTCCTTCATTGTTAACGGCGACTTTGTTTACTTCCCATTGCCTTAATTCAGCATCGACATCCGTTTCGAAGGTTGTAAAAACATTACCATTGTATAAAAATATTCCGTTCGATTTTGTAACCACCAAAGCGTTGGTTTGGTCATACTTCAATACAGATATTACGGGGTTCTTTAAATTTGTATTCGGAATTGGCTGAACTTTTTTTGTTGTTAAATTTAAAAAACTAAAACCAAACTGCTCGATGTGGGTGTATATCTTGTCCTTGTAATTATTAAAAAACAAAAAGGTGTACGGATATCTAATTCCCGTTGTTGATTGCTGGTTATAAGTAAAATAGGAGGTGAACGATTGAAAAATAATGGATTTTTTTACCTCTAAAATAGTCCATATTTCATCGTTTTTCATTTCGTACTTTTCGAGAGTCTTCGAAAGCGATGTGTAGCGTAACTGTCCACTATTGTCTTTTTCGAAATATCCAAATTCTTCGAACGAACCTACGTAAATACGATTCCCACGCACCAAAATAGAACGTACTATTTTATTCTGAGGCATCCGGTGCAATTCCCACAATGAACCATCGTACTGTAAAAGTCCATGGTTATTACCAAAATACATAACGCCATCGTCCGATTGTCCCGCAGCCCAATTTTGGTTCGCTGCGTGATAATCGTTTTTGCTAAAGTTAGTTACAACGGGTGTAAAATCCTGCCCATTCAGTTGGCAAAAACTGACCAAAAAAGCTACAAGTAGTTGTGTGATTTTTTGCATTTGATATAGACAAAAATTGAAAGTTATTTTATTTTTTTATTCCAAAATCTTTATCAATTTTCAAAAATGGAATAATAGCCAAGGTTGGTATGGCACAAATCATTACGAATATAAAGAAATGATTATAACCGAGCATATCCTGTAACCAACCGGCTATCATACCCGGAAGCATCATACCCAACGCCATTAAACCTGTGCTGATAGCAAAGTGTGCGGTTTTGTGTTCGCCTTCGGAGAAATAAATCATAAAAAGCATATAAGCGGTAAACCCAAACCCGTAACCAAATTGTTCGAAGGCAACGGCTGTATTTATCAGAATAAAACTTTCGGGTAAAAACCACGACAGGTATAAAAATGCAAGGTGCGGCAACGTAATACAAAGCGCCATTATCCATATCCAGAATTTAAGTCCTTTGCGCGAAGCTGCTATACCTCCCACAATTCCACCAAGTGTAAGCGAAAGAATCCCAACGGTACCATATACAATGCCTACCTGACCTGTAGTAAGCCCTAAGCCTCCTACTTCACGTGCATCAAGCAGAAATGGTGATGCCATTTTTACCAACATAGCTTCACCCAAACGATAGAGGAGTAAAAAAGCTAATGCAGTGCCAATGCCCTGTTTTTGGAAAAAACTAAGGAATGTTTTTCCAAATTCCTTTAGGATATCTGAAGCTGTATGCGTTACTTTAGCCACATCGACTGCAGGACGAGGTAAAATAAAGCGGTGATAAATCATCAGTAAAAGTACAAAACTTGCTAAAATTAAGAAAGTTATGCTCCATGCTAATTTAATATTTCCCGAAACGCCTTTAAATTCGGTACTTACTTCGGTTTTTAGTTTATAATCGAGTTGAACTACTAAGTAAGCTGGGTTGTTCCAGTTTCGGTCAGTAAACACAACGCGATCTCCATTCACAATAGAAATGCTTTTATCGCCCGATTTAAGGCTTGAGTTCAATACAACTGTTTCCCCTTCTTTCGGTTTTTGGGTGAGTCGAACGGCTATAATACCAGCATTCCCTACTTTGCCATCAGTTCCTGATATTGCTTTATCTTTTTCACCAAAGTTGGTTTTTATATATACTCCCAGCGGTGTAGAAATGTTTGTACTCCACCACGATGCGTCATTTGCCTTACCGTCTAATTTTTTCTTTTCAATAGTAACAAAACCGTTTTCGAGATTTTTTGTTGTAGCAAATTCCTGAATTTTTTTCAGCGAATCGGGTGAAATATTGTTCGTGTTAAGTGTCAGATTTTCAGGGAAAGCTACAAAAGTCATTTCATCGGTAGCAGGGACATTGTAGCTTTGTTCGGTTAGCACAAGTTCGGTTTGTGTATTTGTGGATGAAGATGCCGAAAATTTCACAGGTTCTAAACCTGTCCAGCTCTCTAATCCTCCGGCAATTATAATAAGTAATCCCTGACCGGTAATCATTGCTAAGCGATAAAAAGTACTTCGTATGCCTACAAAAAATGATTGTTGCGAACTATCTAAAGCCAACATATAAAAACCATCGGCGGCTATATCATATGTGGCTGAACTAAAGGCAATAAGCCACAAAACAGCTAATGTAGCCTGAAAAAAGAAGGGCATAGGAATTAAGAACGCAACTCCAGCAAGTCCAGCACCCACCAAAAGCTGCATGGTTACTATCCACCATCGTTTGGTTTTTATTAAATCGATAAATGGGCTCCAAAATGGTTTTATAACCCATGGTAAATACAACCAACTGGTATACAGTGCAATGTCTGTGTTTGAAATACCTAATCGCTTGTACATTATTACAGCAACTGTCATGGCTACCACATACGGAAGCCCTTGTGCAAAATACAACGTTGGGATCCATGCCCAAGGTGAAGATTTCTTTGATCCCATAGCTCAATATATTTTTTTCAATTCCGCACCTCTAAAATAGTGCATTAATATTTCGTTGTAAAGATAACCCTTTTCGCCCATAACGGCAGCGCCAATCTGGCAAAGCCCCACGCCATGCCCCCAGCCGGCTCCGATAAGTACAAATTTTTGTGGAATGCCGTCCTTAATTTCATATTTATCAACTACAAAAGCCGAACTATACAAATGCGAGTTCGACAGCCATTTCCGGATTTCGAGTTCTTTGCCAACGGTTATAGTTTGCTTAGTGCCAACAATTTTTAGCTCTATCAATCGGGTTGATTCGCCTCGTTTTACAGGAATCACATCCACAATTTCACCAAAATCAATACCAGAACGACGCACCAATAATTCCGAAATTTCAGCTTGTGTATATTCCACTTTCCAGCGGTAAAAATCCGTTGTTTCCTGATCGTAATTATTGAGCACTTGTGCCAATACTTTTTTATCGGTGGTATTGCAAAATGCTTCGGGCGAATGGCGAATCCAATTTTCTGCATTTGCTTCTATGGTCAAATCCAATTCAAAACCTTCAGGATTAGTTGCATTATCAATTACTTTAGTAAGATAGGAATAATGTTCTGGAGCCCAGCAGTTTTCAAACGTTTCGGAAGCGCCACCACAGGATTTGGAGAAACGTGCATCGCAAATTTCGTTATCTGCCCACAGCACCTCACCTCGTGTAGCCTCAATGGCTTTTCGGACAGCCTCAGTCGAAGCGCGTGTAATGCCCTGGTAACGTTGACAATGGTCATCCGCACACACATCAAAATGCGTGTGGGCATCGCGTTCGTACCACTTTTCAAAGTGCCCTGTCGACAGTGCACCGACAGAAGAAATGTCTGATTTTTTTTGTTCGTTGTCTGTTGTCTGTTGTCTATTGTCTGACAATATTGGTTTTAACAACCAGCTTCGCGAAATTACGGCATGTGCTTTCAGCAATTCATCCGAAGCCGTAGCACTCATCTCGCTCGAAATAACGCTTGTTAAGTAATTTTCAACGCTAATACGGTTTATAGCTGTCAATGTTTCAATACGCAATTCAGAAGGAGCACGCTCCGTCTCCACGATAATTTTTAACGCCCCTATAAAACGTTGATTTTCTTTACGTTCCCAATGAAAGTTTATCCCAATCACCACATCGATTAAATCGAATGAAGCATTGGGCGAAGCGGATTCAAGATTCAATTCCTCAAATAGAATATCATTGAATCTAATTTTTCCATTTTCGAGTTTAGCAAGTTGACGACCTGAAAATTCTTTTCTATTTTTATCGGTGAAAACTCCATTAAGTACAAACTCAATTTGTGTGGCTGATAATATGCCAACGTTTATGATTGGTTCTGAATGCATAATAAAATGATTAATGGTTAATGATTAGTGTATTGATTAGTTAGGGACAAGCGACATCCTTGTCGCTTGATGAAACTATCATTCTAAAATGTATAATGTAAAATGTGATAATAAAACTCATAGCACCAGTCTTGTTCCCCCTTTATGGGGTTAGGGGGCTATGCTTACTTGTGCAAATATACTCTCAATATCTTTCTTCGAAATTCGCTCGAAATGACTTTCGATGGGCGTTATAAAAACACCACACATTTCTACCGTTGCCGGACTTACTAATAGTTGTTTATCGCCTTCGGCTGTATATTGCCATGGACGAAATGCTTTTCGTGGGAGCACAAAAACGTACCATTTATTATTCTCAAAAAGGCAAACGATATTCATTAGAGGCTCTGTTTCCCTCTCCCCATGTAGAGTGGTTAGGTATTCAAACGCATCTTTTGCGCTCTCCATATCACTCGATTCGATGCAATAAACGGTTCGCAGATAGTTTTTTATCCGTAGCAACTGCATTTTTTCTGTCGTAACCAGCAAGTCTGTATGCGTATTCTTCAATCGTTTGTAATCATTTACCAGCGGTAAAAAATCTTTTGTTCCTGCCTGAAAATGCATGTGGTCGGGTGCTGATGCGCCACAATTTGGACCATTATAAAATATCAGATAGCTGTCCATTGCTTTTGCAAGCTCCAGCATATCAGTAAAATACGGTAATATCTGCTGGTCTACATGCTCTTTACGAGGAATGGTAAAGTGCTCAGGGAAAATAGGAAAAGGATTCACTAAAATTTCGTAATCGCCAAAATCTAAGGCTTTTTGCTCTGCCGGACGATTGGCAGCACACAAAAAACATTTGCGTTCGGCAATAGTTTTAGCATCTACTTTAGCCCCCGACGATACAATACGAGCAGGATTAAACTGCACTTTTATATCGAAATCGCCAAAACTGAAGGATTTTGTTTGAACGGTTTTTAGTCCTTCGAAATTGGTTTGTGCAAGCTTCCAATTTGAAAGCTGTTCTGTAAATAGTGATTTTATTTGGGAATTGAGTTTGTTCATTTTATTTTTTTCTCGCCTTCAGCTCAATCGTCCTGATTTTATCTTTATATAAATTATGTCCGTTCATCTTTACCACATCGAGTGAGGAATCGGAGTTTTCGTCCCAGCGGCGACATAAGTAAACAGAATCGTAAATGCGGCCAATTTGATACTCACGACTAATGCGTAGCCCTAAAGCATAATCTTCGCCATAACTGGTGTTTGGCACTTTTATTTTGCGCAAAACGGGAGTGTAAAATGCGCGAGGTGCACCTAATCCGTTAATACGCAAAGCGTTATTGCGTCCGTTTTCGGGTGTCCATTCTTTGTGGTCGATAAGACCGGGAGCTATGGTTTCCATTTTGACGTTCGTCATGGTGTACGAAGCAATTACCATAGCACAGTTTTGCTCGTAAAAGGCATCCACAATTTTCTGCAAGGTACTTTCGTCCTGATAAATATCGTCGCTATCGAGCTGAATGGTAAATTTTCCGCACAATGGTGAATCAACACCAACATTCCAACAGCCGCCTATTCCCAAATCGGTTCGTTCGGGAATAATGTAAATTAACCGTGAATCCGTTTTGGCAATATCCTGAATTATTTCTGATGTACCGTCGTTCGAAAAATTATCGACTACAATAAGGTTAAACGCAAATTTTGCTTTTTGCGAAAGTACGGAGCGAATGGCATCTTCGATGGTTTTTGCACGATTGCGAACCGGAATAACAACCGAAGCTTCGACAGGGAAATTTGTTTCGTTGAACTCAATTTTTGTAAACTCCGGTTTGAGGTAAGCATCTATTTTTTTCAGATGATGAGTACAAGCTTGTTCCATTTCAAATTGTACTGCGCGGTTTTTTGGGTCAACATAGTCGAATTGTTTTTCGCCACTTTTACGTGTATCCGTTTCAACTTCTGCATACAGATATTCATTGATATGAAGCAATTCTGCTTTGCGCGAAACAGTTAAACGCAGGTCGTAAAGTCCGGCAAACTGATAGTCGTCTTTCATTTTATCCACTGCCTTACGTAAACTTTTCGCATTGTAAAACAGTACCGACCCAAAATTAAAATCGTCGCATAGCGAACCTTCCTGATAGTCGATTACCGGATAGTTTGATCGAACGCCATCAACTACCTGATAATAATCGGAATATACCATGCCAGCCTCCGTATCGGCAGCTATTTTGGCAAAACGCTCCAAGGCATACTGACCCATTTCGAGTACGGTATCTTTGGTGTAAATAAGCGAGTAAGCAGCGTCCGATTTTTCGGCAATTTTACGCATAGTGGAGGTACTCTGCAACGAATCAATGGAGATAATTTCGCAACCTTCAATTGAAGTTGGAACTTCATTTTTCGAAAGTAAATAAATTTTGTTTACCATCACGGAGTTTTTGATGGCGTTTACAGATTTTTGAGTTTCTGCACTGTTGTTGTATGCTAAAAAGCAGTTAATTAGTTTCATATTCAACTATTTGAAATGTTTGTGTGATTATTGTTAGTAATTATGGTAAAGTAGCCAATTTATTTAGAAAAATTTTTGCAAATGTATGGTATTTATTTTAATTTCTAATTCACACATTCACAATTTGTACAATCATAATTTTACGGTTGCTTGCAACAGTCAAATTTTTTGTGTTATTTTGTGTCGTAAAAATCACAAAAGAAAATCAACAAAGTATGCAATTAATTGCGGATAGTGGGTCAACGAAAACAAATTGGTGTTTGATTGATGGTAATTCGGTTATTGAAGAGGTATTTACATTAGGGATTAACCCTTTTTATCAAGATGAGAATACAATTTCGTTGGAAATAGAGAGAGAGTTATTGCCAAAATCAAAAAACTACAGTATTAGCTCAATCATTTTTTATGGAGCAGGTTGTTCTTTCCCTGATAAAAAAGCAATGGTACGCAATGCGATTGGAAAACATTTTACCAACGCTACTATAGAAGTACAAAGCGATTTGCTTGGAGCTGCGCGTGCGCTTTTTGGAAATAAGGAGGGCATAGCCTGCATTCTTGGAACCGGCTCAAACTCTTGTTATTACGACGGGGAAAATATTATTGAAAACGTCTCACCTCTTGGTTTTATACTTGGCGACGAAGGTAGTGGAGCTGTGTTATCAAAAACTTTAGTTGCCGATTGTTTAAAAAAACAATTGCCAGAGCATATCTGTCAGCAATTTTTATTAAAATACGACCTTACGCCGGCTATTATTCTGGAAAATGTTTATAAAAAACCATTCCCAAACCGTTTTTTAGCACAGTTTACTCCCTTTATTTCGGAAAACATACATGAACCTGCTATTGAGCAAATTGTGTATAATGGATTTTTAAACTTTTTTAAACGCAATATTTCGCATTATCCACAAAATTTAGAAATTGGCTTTGTAGGCTCTGTGGCGCATTATTTAAGCGATATATTACAAAATGTAGCCATCGGAAACAACTATAAAATTGCATCGATTGTAAAGAATCCTATGAATGGATTAATCGATTACCATACCTTACAACATTAATCACAAATTTTTTTAAAAAATATTATTATGTCAGAATATACACAAATAAGCGAACAAAGCTCTTTGCACGACAATTTAGATAAAAAATCCGTTCTGGAACTTCTCACCGAAATGAACGAAGAAGATAGAAAAGTACCTTTGGCTGTTGCTGAAGTTATACCGCAAATTGAATTGCTTGTTACACAAATAGTTGAGCGCATGAAAAAGGGTGGTCGGATTTTTTACATAGGTGCTGGCACAAGCGGTCGATTGGGTGTGCTCGATGCTTCGGAAATTCCTCCTACTTTTGGGATGCCTCCTCATTTTGTAAACGGAATTATAGCCGGTGGCGAAACAGCACTCCGAAATGCCGTTGAAGACGCTGAAGATAATTTGGAAAAAGGTTGGGACGAACTGATAGAAAAAAAAATCAATTCAAACGATATTGTTATCGGCGTAACAGCTTCTGGAACGGCTCCTTATGTGGTTGGTGCTTTGCGTAAAGCAAGAGAAAACGGAATTCTCACCGCTTCCATTACCTGCAATCCGGGTTCACCTGTGGCTCAGGAAGCCGATATTAAAATTGAAGTGGTTGTGGGACCTGAGTTTGTTACCGGTAGCACACGACTAAAATCGGGAACTGCACAAAAGTTGATTCTCAACATGATAAGCACAATTACCATGATTCAGCTGGGCAGAGTAAAAGGCAATAAAATGGTGAATATGCAACTTACCAATGCCAAATTAGTGGACAGAGGCACTCGTATGATAATTGATGAGCTTGGCTTGGACTACGAAAAAGCAAAAAACATATTACTTATTCACGGCTCCGTAAAAAAAGCGGTGGATGCTTACAGAGCTCAGTAAAAATTTCGAATAAAATTAAAAGTTGTTGACGGCAAGGTTACTCTCCTTTATTGTTCCCTCTCCTCAAGGAGAGGGTTAGGGTGAGGTCGAACCTTGGAAATTAGATAATTTCACTTCACCCCAACCCCTCGTATGCTTGTAGCGTTTGTGGGAGAGGAGCGAGGGGGCAGTTTACAGCGTGTATATAAAAAACACTTGATTCTAAATAGATGCAAACTCCTGTTAATCCTGTACAATCTCGTTTACTTTCGGTCGATATTTTGCGAGGAATCACCATTGCCGGAATGATTTTGGTAAATAACCCCGGAAGTTGGAGCTTTGTATATGCTCCGCTTGGTCATGCACAGTGGAATGGTCTTACACCCACCGACTTAGTTTTTCCTTTTTTTATGTTTATCATGGGTGTATCCATGTTTTTGTCGTACAAAAAATTTGACTTTAAGTTTTCGTTGGATACTCTTCTGAAGTTGCTTCGTAGGTCGGTTTTGCTATTCCTGATTGGCATTTTATTGGGTTGGCTATCACTATCGATGCGACAGTTTAACTCCATGCGAGGCGACGATATTGAATTGGGACAACGCTTATGGCAATCGGTAACAAATCTCGAAAATCTTCGCATTTTGGGCGTTTTGCAACGCTTGGCTTTGGTGTCGTTTGTTGGTACAAGTTTAATTTTACTCATTCGCCCAAAATTTATTCCATGGCTTTCAGCCATTTTGTTGCTTGGCTATTGGCTACTAATTGGCATTACCAACAGTTATGAGTTAAGCGAGCAAAGTATAGTAGCTGTGGTTGATAGAGCTGTTTTGGGCGTAACGCATCTATACAAAGAAACGCTACCCGATGGCACAAGAATACCATTCGACCCCGAAGGCTTACTTAGTACAATTCCGAGCATTGCACATGTTTTAATTGGTTTTTGGGCGGGTAAACTTATTTCGGAATCAAAAGATAATGCTATCAAAATTCAACAGCTTTTTATCATGGGAAGTATGCTGCTGTTTAGTGGCTTTTTGTTGGATTATGGTTTTGGTATCAACAAAAAAATCTGGAGTTCGAGTTTTGTACTCGTTACAACAGGATTAGCCTCGCTTCTGCTTGGGTTATTGGTTTGGATAATCGACATTAAAGGGCATAAAAAGTGGAGTGTATTTTTCGAATCGTTTGGCGTAAACCCCATGTTTGTCTACGTTTTCGGGACTTTACTTTCTATTCTCATTGGCAATATTGGATTCGAATTGCAAGGCGAATGGATTTCCATTAAAAGCTATTTGTTTAACCATATTTTACAGCCAATGCTTGGCGATTATCCAGCATCGCTTGTGTTTGCGTTGCTATTTGTAACCGTTTGCTGGTTAGTAGGAAATATTTTATACAAGAAAAGGATCTATATTAAATTGTAAAATCTCACCCTAACTCTCTCCTTGAGGAGAGGGAAGAAGGGGCTAATTAAAATCTATTATGAAAAGAACCTTTCAAATAATACTTCTTACTTTGTTATTATTCAATCTGTCGGCACAAAAAGTAAAAACTGGCATTGAAGTGTTGAAATCGCAAAATTTCAAGATGCTCGAAGGCAAACGCATAGGTCTGATAACTAATCCAACAGGGGTCGATAATGCCTTGAAATCGACTATCGATATACTTCACGAAGCACCAAATGTAAAATTAGTGGCGCTTTTCGGACCCGAACATGGGGTACGTGGAAATGTACACGCAGGCGACAAAGTGGATGCTGATTTGGACACAAAAACAGGTCTTCCGGTATATTCGCTTTATGGTGTAACACGCAAACCAACTGCCGAAATGTTGAAAGGAATTGATGTGCTCGTGTATGATATTCAGGATAATGGCTGTCGGTCGTACACATACATTAGTACTATGGGATTGGCTATGGAAGCCGCTGCCGAAAACAATATTCAATTTGTTGTACTCGACCGCCCCAATCCACTTGGAGGAAAAAAAATTGAAGGTAATAGCACCGAAGATAAGTTTATTTCCTTTGTCAGCCAGTTTAAAATACCTTATATTTATGGTCAAACCTGTGGTGAATTAGCAACTACGCTCAATAATGAAAAGATGCTTGCGAAACAAGCGAAACTCACGGTTGTAAAAATGAGAGGATGGAAGCGCAGCATGAATTGGGAAGATACGGGCTTAGAATGGGTAGTTGCATCGCCACATATTTCACACAAACATTCAAGTTACTACTATCCTGCAACAGGAATTTTGGGCGAGTTGGGTTATGTTTCCATAGGAGTTGGATACACGCTACCATTCCAAGTTGTGGGAGCACCATGGATAAACGCCGATAAATTAACGGATAATCTCAATAATCTGAAACTGATAGGCGTTATATTCAGACCTATACATTTTAAACCATTTTATGCTACGTTTAAAAATGAATTTTGTCAGGGAACACAAATACATATTGTTGATTATAAAAAAGTTGTGTTGTCCGAAATTCAGTTTTACATTATGCAGGAGTTGACTAAATTGTATCCCGACAAAGCCGTATTTGCAAATGCAGACCAAGGCAGATATGCTATGTTCGACAAAGTATGTGGTAGCGACCAAATCAGAATTCAGTTTAGTAAAAATCATTCATTCGACGACATCAAACAGTATTTCCGAAAGGATGTGGAACTTTACCGTAAAATAGCTTCGAAATACTTTTTATATAAGTAGTTCTACTTTACAAAATTAATAATCGAATAAATATTTATAAGAATTGAATCACAAAAGACCATAAAAGTTAACAAAAGAAATCATATTTAAGATTGAAAATTCGTTTTGCTGTGTTTATAAAAGACTTTTGTGCTCTTTTGTGGTTTCATATTTTTTTATGGTAAAGCATAAGTAGTATAAATTTATTAAAAATATCACTTTTAAAAGAAAAAATCATGATTGCTCCTTTTCTGGAAGAAATAAAAAAATACGTTTCCGATAAAAATATTTACCTCGACCCGCTACGTAGGTTGGCATGGGGCACCGATGCCGGATTTTATCGTCTTATACCTCAAGTTGTTATACAGTCGGAGAGCGAAAATGATGTTATACAAATCATAAAAATAGCCTCGAAATATAAGTTTCCAATTACATTTAGAGCTGCCGGAACCAGTTTGAGCGGACAAGCCATAAGCGATTCTATTCTTGTAATTGCAGGTAAAAATTGGGAGAAATATAGTATTGCCGATGATAAAGAATCTATTCGTCTACAACCAGGCATTATTGGACAGCATGTAAACGAAATTTTAAACCCTTTTGGTAGAAAATTTCCACCCGACCCAGCTTCTGTTAAATCGGCTATGGTGGGCGGTATAGTGCAAAACAATGCATCGGGTATGAGTTGTGGCACGCACGCAAATAGCTACAAAATGCTGCTTTCGGTACGATTGATATTGGCCGATGGAACGCTTCTTGATACTGGCGATGCAGCAAGTAAAGCAGATTTTTTGAAAACACATCCGGAGTTTATAACCAAAATTTGTAGTTTGCGCGATGCTGTAAAAAGCGACAAGGAATTAACTGCGAAAATTCGCCATAAATATGCTATTAAAAACGTAACGGGACTATCAATTAATGCCTTTGTGGACTTCGACGACCCATTTCAGATTATTACAAACCTGATAGTTGGCTCCGAGGGCACACTTGCTTTTTTGGCAGAGGCAACCATGAAAACCGTCGTGAATTTGCCTTACAAAGCAAGTGCAATGCTTTATTTTCCGAGCATGTATATGGCTTGCGAAGCAGTTATCAAACTTAAAAAAGCGCCGGTTACATCCGTCGAATTGTTCGATCGCTTGGCTATTCGCTCAGTCGAAGATAAGCCAGATACCATTGCAGAACTAAAACAACTGCCCGAAGATGGTTCTGTATTGCTGATAAAAACGGAGGCGGATACCAATGAAAAACTTTGGCAAAATATTGATAACATTACCACTGTTTTAAAAGCTTTTGACACAATATTTCCAATTCGATTTACCGATAATGAAGAGGAATATAGTGCGTATTGGACGATGCGTTCGGGTATTTTTCCTATGGTTGGCAGCACACGCGATATAGGTACTACCTGTATTATCGAGGACGTTGCATTTCAGTTGAACGATATACCCGAAGCCACAAAAGATATACGCGAATTGCTTAATAAGCACAAGTATTCGGATGCGGTGATTTACGGACATGCATTGGAAGGGAATTTTCACTTCATTTTTAATCAACTATTTGACAGCGATATAGAGTTGAAAAGATATGAAACCTTGATGAGCGAAGTGGTAGATTTGGTGGTGGATAAATATGATGGCTCGTTAAAAGCCGAACACGGAACGGGACGAAATATGGCTCCTTTTGTGCGCAAAGAGTGGGGTGATAGTGCGTTTCAACTGATGCAGGAAGTAAAACGATTGTTCGACCCACAAGGAATTTTTAATCCGGGAGTAATATTTAACGACGACCAAACTTGTCATATAAAAAACCTGAAATCGCTACCCGAAACAAATCCTATTATTGATAAATGTATCGAATGTGGATTTTGTGAAATAAACTGCGTCAGTGCCGGTTTAACACTTTCGGCTCGTCAACGTATTGTTGTTCAGCGCGAAATAAAGCGACTTTCCATAACAAATGAAAATCCAGATTTTAAGGAATCGTTGGAAAAATCATTTGTTTATGCCGGTGAGCAAACTTGCGCTGGCGATGGACTTTGTGCAACTTCGTGTCCGATTGGAATTAATGTGGGCGAATATATTCACGTAGTTCGTCAGGAGAGATTAAGTAAAATAGCTCTGAATATAGGAAGTTTTGCAGCTAACAATTTCGGCATGTTGAGTAAAACCGTAAAAAGTTTACTTTTTGTTGCCGACACCACGCGTTCGATTATTGGCAACAAAGCCATGAGCAATCTCACAAAAGGCTTACGATATGCAAGCGGAAACGCAATACCACTTTGGACACCAGAGTTACCTAAACCTGCTCCATCTATCCCTAAAACAGTAAAGACGGATAATCCGCTAAAAGTGGTTTATTTTTCAAGTTGTTTGAATCAAATGATGGGTGTTTCGCAAGACGACCCCGACAAAACGCCTTTGATACATAAAATGGTGAGCTTCCTCAACAAAGCAGGTTATGAAGTAATTTTCCCTGAAAGAATGCAGAGTTTATGTTGCGGAACAATTTGGGAAAGTAAAGGAATGCCCGATATTGCCGATCAAAAATCGGATGAGCTTTACGAGCAATTACTTGTAGCATCCGAAAACGGAAAATATCCTGTGTTGTGCGACCAAAGTCCTTGTTTGTACCGTATGCGGCATACCATGCCCGACTTGCAATTATTTGAACCCGTAGAGTTTATTCATAATTATTTGTTGGACAAGCTTGAATTTGAACAAACCGATGA
>DYSC01000041.1 GCA_020726365.1 Porphyromonas sp. | reverse complement strand
ATCTGGCAGCGATAATTGATTTGCATATTAGGTATGTAGTTCATTGGTCTTTATCCAACTCTATGAGTGCCGAGTGGTGTACGGAGACATTAAAAACTGCGATAGAAAAGCATGGCATCCCAGAAATATTCAATACGGATCAGGGAAGTCAGTTTACAAGCGATGTGTTTATTAATGAGTTGAAAAAGAACGAAACTTAATATGCTGCTGAAGTTGTTCTAACATTGTGGAGTACTATAAAAATTAAAAATCCCATAAAACAGAACTCAACATCTGATTTATGGATTTTTTGTGCCAGCAGATAATGTAGATGACGGAAGGGATACGTTGAAAATAAATTATCTATGAAAGTAGAGTGGACAAATTGCTGCCAATTAGTGGAATAACTAAGACAAATTTGACAAATCATTACCTAATGCTTGGAGTGAAAAATAGGTAATGAATTGGTGACGATTTATTGTCGTTTTGAGGTCTAAAACTGGCTTTTACTTACTTAGAATAAAAGCAAAAAACCACTCCAAATCAATGATTTAGAATGGTTTGTCTTTGTATTGCCGCTAATTGACAATCATTTTCGTGACCCCGATGGGATTCTAACCCATGACCTTCAGAACCGGAATCTGACGCTCTATACAGCTGAGCTACGGAGCCATTTTCAGAGCACAAAAGTACAAAAAAACTTCCAAATTCTTACTTCTACCTTCTAATTTTTACCTTATACCTTTATTAATCTCTTCGTCCGAGATAAACCAGAATATAATACACTAACGTTGCCAACGAACCGAGTGCAGCAACTACATAAGTGTATGCAGCTGTTTTTAAAGCATCTTTTGCAGGTTCGTGTGTGCTGTAATTGGTTATACCAGCATTGCTTAACCACGCTAATGCGCGACTACTTGCATTAATTTCGACCGGCAGGGTTACGAAACTAAATAGGGTAGTGGTGGCAAATAAAATAATTCCGGCCAACAACAACTGTGGAAAACTGTTTACCAATAATATTCCGGCCAATAATACCCACTGCATCCAATTCGAAGCAAAACTTACCACCGGAACTAATTTCGAACGCATGGTGAGTGGCGCGTAAGCTGTGGCATGTTGTACCGCATGACCACACTCGTGTGCTGCTACAGCTGCCGCAGCTACCGAACACGAATTATAAACGCCCTCGCTCAGGTTCACTGTTTTTGTGAGCGGATTATAGTGGTCGGTGAGTTGACCGGCAGTGGAAATAACTTTAACATCGTAAATACCATTATCGCGTAACATTTTTTCGGCCACTTCGCGTCCTGTCATTCCATTGGGGAGGGGAATTCTCGAATATTTTTTGAACTTTGATTGTAAACGTGCCGAAATTGCCCAACTTAACAATGCAAATACACCAAAAATAATATAACTTCCTAACATAGTTTTTTTGTTTTTAAAAATTTATGACCACATTGCTACAAAATTCCTGCCATATAACATTTTGTCAGTAATGTTAAAATATCATAGAATGTAGCTTTTGTCAATTAAAACAACAAATATATTTTACAAAATGTTTATCTTTGCGTTATCAATCTATCAAAACAATATAAAAAACATACATAATGAGTTACTTATTTAAACCCGTAAACTACCGACCATTGCTTAATTTACAGCAAACAGAGCTTGGTATAAGCAAAATTAAAGATTTTTTTCAGGTCAATTTGTCATCCGAACTTCGCCTGCGCCGTGTAACAGCTCCTTTGTTTGTACTCAGAGGAACAGGGATTAACGATGATTTGAATGGTACAGAGCGTGCTGTTAACTTTCCGATTATGGATATGGGCGATGTACGTGCTGAAGTGGTACACTCGCTTGCAAAATGGAAGCGATTAACATTAGCCGACTACAAAATTGAAAATGGCTATGGAATTTATACCGATATGAATGCGATTCGTGCTGATGAAGAATTGGGTAACTTGCATTCGCTTTATGTGGATCAGTGGGATTGGGAGCGTGTAATGACAGCTGAAGAGCGTACCGTTGAGTTTTTGAAAAAAGTAGTACGCAAAATTTATGACTCGTTTTTGCGCACCGAATATTTGGTTTCGGAGAGTTTTCCGCAAATAAGCCCTTGTTTGCCTGCCGAAATTACCTTTATTCATGCAGAAGAACTTCGTCAGCTCTATCCAACACTTACTTCTAAAGAACGCGAAAACGAATTTGTAAAAAAACACAAAGCTGTATTTGTTATTGGTATTGGTGGTGCGCTGGGCGATGGTAAAAAACACGATGGTCGTGCTCCTGACTACGATGATTGGTCGACAATTGCTGAAGACGGACTTCCCGGACTGAATGGTGATATTTTGTTGTGGAATCCGGTATTGGAAATGGCAATCGAAATTTCGTCGATGGGAATTCGTGTGGATAAAACAGCTTTGTTGCGTCAGCTTGAACAGGAAGGCAAAAACGAACGCTTGGAGATGTATTTCCACAAACGGTTGTTGGATGGTAGTTTACCACTTTCTATTGGTGGAGGTATCGGACAGTCGCGTTTGTGTATGTTTTTCCTGCGCAAAGCGCACATTGGTGAAATTCAGGCAAGTATTTGGTCAGATAGTATGCGTGCCGAGTGCGAAGCGAATAACATTCCGCTGATATAATACAGATGAACGAATTAGAACTGCTTTTCAAGCAATTTACGGGCGAAGATGCCATTACCATTACCGAACTTTCGGCTTCGGGTTCCAATCGTAGGTATTTTCGTATTGTTGGTAAAACCATTACTATAATTGGTGTGGAGGGCACTTCGGTGGAAGAAAACAATGCCTTTATAAAAATGGCGAAGCATTTTTATTCCAAAGGCTTGCCTGTGCCACGTTTTATTGCACAATCGCTCGATGGCTTGTTTTATTTGCAACAAGATTTGGGCGATACATTGTTGTTCGATTTTATTGCCGAAGGGCGCAAAACGGGTGTTTTCTGCGAGCCTGAAAAGGAAATGCTTCGCAAAACCATGCGAATATTACCAAGTATTCAGGTCAAAGGTGCCGATGGCTTCGATTTCTCGGTGTGTTACCCGCAGCCCGAGTTCAACGAGCGTTCTATTCTGTGGGATTTGAATTATTTTAAATATTGCTTTCTGAAATCAACAGGATTGGAATTTCAGGAAAACCGGATGGAAGATGATTTTGTAAAACTTTCGTCCATATTATTAAGTTCAAACTGCAATACCTTTATGTACCGCGATTTTCAGAGTCGCAATGTAATGGTAAAGGATAATGAACCTTATTTTATTGACTTTCAGGGTGGTCGCAAAGGTCCACTTTACTACGATGTGGCTTCGTTTCTGTGGCAGGCAAAAGCTAAATACAGCGACGAGCTGCGCGAAGAATTAATAGGAGTGTATTTGGATGCGCTCACAGAGCTCATGCCAGTTGATAAAGTTGAATTTCGGCTACAGTTAAAACATTTTGTGCTTTTCCGTACCTTGCAAGTGCTTGGAGCTTATGGTTTCAGGGGTTATTTCGAAAAAAAACCACATTTCCTGCAAAGTATTCCGTTTGCTATCGAAAACCTGCGTGAGATTATACGCAATGCTACCTCGGATTATTCGTATTTGTTAAGCGTACTGCGCCAAATGACCGAACTCAAGCAATTTACCGAAGTGGAAGTACGTAAACCATTAATTGTAAAAGTATATAGTTTTTCGTACAAAAAAGGCATTCCTAACGACGATTCGGGCAATGGTGGAGGTTTTGTGTTCGATTGCCGCGCTGTGAATAACCCTGGCAAGTACGAACGTTATCAGCAACTTACAGGTCTTGACGATTCGGTCGTACAGTTTCTCGAAACTGATGGCGAAATACTGACTTTCCTCGATAATGCCAAAAATCTTGTAAATGCTTCGGTAAAGCGCTACAAAGACCGTGGCTTTACCCATCTTATGATTTCGTTTGGCTGTACCGGAGGCCGTCATCGTTCGGTTTACTCGGCTCAAAAAATGGCCGAACATATCAACCGTACTTTTGGAGTGGAAGTGCAACTTATTCATAGAGAGCAGAATATAGAACAACTATTTGACGCTGCAAATTAAGAGTAGGAGTATTTAGGTAGTACTATATATATTTGAGTATTTGGGGGTTTTTCCGTTGTTTTGTTGAACTTTGTTACTATTTTGTTACTCACAAAATAACAAAACCCTCACAATCCATTGATTATGAGGGTTTTTATTACTTGTTAAACAGTCTACCAGTGTACCCGAAGCGGGACTTGAACCCGCACAGCCGTGAAGCCAAAGGATTTTAAGTCCTTCGTGTCTACCATTCCACCATCCGGGCGTAATGTTTAATAATTTATTATTTCAAAGAAGCCAAAGGATTTTTAGTCTTTTGTGCCTGCCTGCGGCAGGCAGGTTTACCATTCCACCATCGGGGCGTGATAAACAGTTAAAAAAGTGAGCGAAAAACGGGACTCGAACCCGCGACCCCGACCTTGGCAAGGTCGTGCTCTACCAACTGAGCTATTTTCGCAATATACATGGTTTTAAATTAAATTCGCTAATTTAATAAGAACTTGCCAAGGTCGTTTTCGTGTCCATCATTTTAGGGCAAGGTCGTGCTCTACCAACTGAGCTATTTTCGCAATATACATGGTTTTAAATTAAATTCGCTAATTTAATAAGAACTTGCCAAGGTCGTTTTCGTGTCCATCATTTTAGGGCAAGGTCGTGCTCTACCAACTGAGCTATTTTCGCAATAATATGAACCTTCATCTTTCTGAAAGCGGGTGCAAAGATAAGTCGATTTTTTTAATTTTCGAAATTTTTAGACGATAAATTTTATTCAAAAAGCATATTTTAAAACAAAAAAGCAGACTAACAAATAGTTAGCCTGCTTTTTTTGTTTGATTTTATTACACTAAGGCAATAAATAATTCTCCTTCTACCTCGTTGAAACTAATTTTACCTTCACGGGCTAACCAGCCTAAAGCTAAGTTGAGGTCTTTTTCGGTAAGTTTTGAGGTTTTTTTTACGGCTTTAACATTCAATTCGCCTTCAGCCAATGCACTCCATACTAAGCCTGCATTGATTCCAATCTTTTCGTTTAACATAAAAGTTTGTTTATTTTTAAGTTGTTTATTAAACAATTTCGGTACAAAGATACAAAAAATATGTTATACAACACATGTAATGGATAATTGTATCATAAATCAATACTTTATTAGCACATTTTTCGCTGTTAATGTTTTTATTATTTCATAAGTGTTACGAATTTAGGTATAAATGAATTACTATATGAATGAATAAAGCTATGTAAAAAAATTACGATTAATTAAAGAAAAATTTCTTTAATTAATTTGAGTATATGAATAAAAAACAGTACTTTTGTACTGGTTAATTAAGGCTATAAAAAACTAATTAGGAAGAGATAATAAACAAATAATAATTTAATTTTAAAAAAAATGGCAAATTTAGATTTAAGCATTTACGGCATTTCGGGTAATATCGAAATCGTACACAATCCTACTTACGAAGAATTGTTTCAGGCAGAGATTGACCCTGCAAACGAAGGTTTCGAAAGAGGAGTTTTAACAACAACAGGCGCAGTATCAGTAGATACGGGTAAATTCACTGGTCGTTCACCTAAGGATAAATTCTTTGTAAAAGATGCAATCTCGGATGCAAACATCTGGTGGGATGGTGTTGTAAACAAACCCGTAACTAATAGCACATGGGATGATTGTAAAAGTTTAGCTGTCGGTCAACTTTCAAGTGCAAAAAAACTTTATGTAGTTGACGCTTTTTGTGGTACAAATGAAGATACTCGTATGAAAGTACGTTTTATTATGGAAGTAGCTTGGCAAGCACATTTTGTAACCAATATGTTTATACGCCCATCGCATTACGAATTAGCAAACTTTGGTGAACCTGATTTCACAATGTTGAATGCTTCCAAAGTAACAGACCCTAATTGGAAAGAACATGGATTACACTCAGAAGTATTTGTTTTGTTTAATTTGACAGAAAAATTATCCGTAGTTGGAGGCACTTGGTACGGGGGCGAAATGAAAAAAGGAATTTTTTCATTGATGAATTTTTATCTTCCGCAAAGAGGTATTGCTTCGATGCACTGTTCTGCAAATGTTGGAAAAGATGGCGATGTAGCTATTTTCTTCGGATTATCAGGAACAGGAAAAACAACTTTATCTGCCGACCCAAAACGCTATTTAATTGGTGATGACGAACACGGTTGGGACGAAAATGGCGTATTCAACTACGAAGGTGGATGCTACGCAAAAGTTATCGACTTAGAAAAAGACAAAGAGCCGGATATTTGGAGAGCGATTAAGCGTGACGCATTACTCGAAAACGTAACTGTAGGTGCTGATAAAACTTCAGATTATACTACGGCCGCTTCGAAAACAGAAAACACACGCGTTTCGTATCCAATTTATCATATCAATAAAATTGTTTCTCCATCGCGTGCTGGTCATGCCCAAAAAATTATTTACTTGTCGGCAGATGCATTTGGTGTATTGCCTCCGGTTTCAATTTTGGACGAACAATCAGCTCAGTATCACTTCCTTTCGGGCTTTACTTCAAAATTAGCCGGAACTGAACGTGGTATTACCGAACCGGTTCCTTCATTCTCTCCGGCTTTTGGTGAAGCATTCCTTACATTGCATCCAACCGTTTATGCTAAAACATTAATTGGTAAAGCCAAAGAACACAATGCGAAAGTATATTTGGTAAACACGGGTTGGAATGGTACCGGAAAACGTATTTCATTGAAAAACACCCGTGCCATTATTGATGCTATTATTGATGGTTCAATCGAAAATGCTCCCACCAAACATATTCCAATTTTGAACCTTGTAGCTCCAACTGCATTGAATAATGTTGATACAGAAATTCTTGACCCACGTAACACATACTCTGATGTTTCAGAATGGGAAGCAAAAGCAAAATCGCTTGCCGCTAAATACATCAAAAACTTTGAACAATATTGTGACAACGACGATGCGAAAGCATTGATTCCATCAGGTCCACAATTGTAAAAAGACTCAAAAGACAAGAGTCAAGAGTCAAGAGATAAGACTTAATAACAAAACGAGCTGTCCTATTAATTTCGGACAGCTCGTTTCTTATGAATAACATTACGGATTACATTTCTTTTCCTTCGTAATAGTTTATAAAAGCTTTGTTTACCAACCTGTTGCCACCGGGTGTCGGATAATCGCCTGTAAAATACCAATCGCCTTTGTGGTTTGGACAGGCTTTATGCAAACCATCAATTGTTTGGTAAACCAACTCTACAGGGCAATCCACATCCGAAGGTGTAAGCATTTTGGCTATTTGTGCCGACACTTCGTCCTGTGTAAAAGGTTCGTATATTTTTGTTACATAATTCACCACCTTTTCTTTAGGTAAAACTTCCTGAGCCTTCGATAGCGCATACACCTCGTCGATGAGCGACTGCATTCCTTTATCTTTCAACAACTGAATAGCTGCTCTGAAAGCACAAAATTCACCCATTTTAGCCATATCGATACCGTAATAATCCGGAAAGCGCACCTGAGGTGATGATGAAACTATAACAATTTTCTTTGGCTCCAAACGGTTCATTATTTTCAGAATACTTTGTTTGAGCGTAGTTCCACGTACAATAGAATCATCAATTGCCACTAAATTATCCACTTTGCCACGACGAATAGAACCATAGGTAACATCGTAAACGTGTGTTGCCAAATCGTCCCGTTCGTTATTTGTCGAAATAAATGTACGCAATTTAATATCCTTAATCAACACCTTTTCGACACGTGGCGCTCGCTTAGTTTCCAACTTAATACCGTCAATCATACCATAAAAAGCTACTTCGGCCGTATTGGGGATAAACGAAAATACAGTATTGTCCACGTCATTATCAATTGCTTTCAAAATAGGTGTACTCAGCGATTCACCTAATTTTTTACGCTCGTTGTAAATATCAATATCACTGCCACGTGAAAAATAAATACGTTCGAACGAACATTTTTTCAATTCGCCCGCTTGCTGACGAATGGTTTCGAAACGAATATCGCCATTGCGCTTTACAATCATCGCTTCGCCTGGAGTAAGTTCTTTCACATCCTCCTCTTTTAAGTTCATAGCTGTTTGAATAACAGGCCTTTCGGAAGCAACAACCACAATTTCATCATTTGCAAAGTAAAAAGCAGGACGAATGCCTTTCGCATCGCGAAATACAAACGAATCGCCATGACCCAACATACCACAAATGGTATAACCACCATCCCAGCGCTTCTCCGATTTACGAATAAAGGAGGCTATATCCAAATTCTCTTCAATTTTTTTGGTAATAATCAAATCGTTGGTGTAGCGTGTACGCAATTTATTATATTCGGTTTGTACCTCTTTATCCAACTTAAAACCAAGCGATTCGAGCATCAAAAACGTATCACCTTTATCGCGTGGATGTTGCCCTTTCAGTGTAAGATGGTCGAAAAGTTCATCCACATTTGTCAGGTTAAAATTACCTGCCAACACCATCGAACGGTTTTTCCAGTTGTGCCGACGCAAGAATGGATGCACATACGAAATACCACTTTTCCCTGTTGTACTGTAACGCAAATGTCCCAAATACAACTCGCCAGCATACGGAAAATTCATTTTGGCATATTCGGCATCATTAGTTTGTTGAGCACCCACTTTGCTCATCGACCCATTGATATTAGCAAAAATATCCTGAATTGCATTCTTCCCTTCTACTCTTTCTCGCCAGATATATTCTTCGCCGGGGGGCATATCTAATTTTACGGTAGCCAATCCAGCTCCTTCCTGACCTCGATTATGCTGTTTCTCCATGAGGAGATACATTTTCTGCAAACCATATTGCCATGTTCCATATTTCTGCTGATAAAAATCCAATGGCTTCAAAAGCCGAATCATTGCTATACCGCACATAATTAATTATAAATTATAAATTCTCAATTAATTCTTAATTTTAAAAACACTATTTATAAATAAAAAGCCCCAACACGGATGCAGGGGCTTGTATAATGTTTACTCTACGGTTACCGACTTAGCAAGATTTCGTGGTTGATCAACATCACATCCTTTAACAACCGCAATATGATAAGCCATTAACTGTAAGGGGATTGCTGCCAATAGAGGCACCAAACACTCCTCAGTTTCGGGTATACTAATGGAGTAATCGGAAAGATTTTTCACCACCACATCGCCTTCGGTAACAATTGATATAATTTTACCTTTACGCGCTTTTATTTCCTGAATATTACTCACAACTTTATCGTACATACCCACATTTGGCGCAATAACCACTACGGGCATTTCCTGACTGATAAGTGCGATTGGTCCGTGTTTCATTTCGGCAGCAGGGTAACCCTCGGCATGGATATACGAAATTTCTTTGAGTTTGAGAGCACCTTCGAGTGCAACAGGGAAATTGTAACCACGACCTAAATAGATAAAATTTTGAGCATAAGTAAATGTTTTGGCAAATTGGGCAATTTCATCACTTTTATTCAAAATACTTTTAATTTTTTCAGGGATACGACCTAATTCACGAACACATTTCAGGTAAAATTCCTCTGTAATATTTCCCTTTTCTTTACCAACAAGTAAAGCCAACATAACCAAAACTGTAACTTGTGCAGTAAAAGCTTTAGTCGAGGCTACACCTATTTCAGGTCCGGCGTGCGTATAGCAACCCGAATCTGTCAGGCGTGGAATAGATGCCCCAACCACATTACAAATACCAAAGATAAAAGCTCCATGCGCTTTTGCCAATTCAACAGCCGCCAATGTATCGGCAGTTTCGCCCGACTGCGAAATTGAAATTACTAAATCGTCTTTGTTAATTACCGGATTTCGATAACGGAACTCCGAAGAATATTCCACCTCAACAGGTATGTGTGCAAATTCCTCGAATGCATATTTACCAATCAATCCCGCATGCCACGAAGTACCACAACCTGTAATAATGATTCGTTTGGTATTCATGAATTTTTCTTTATTATCAATAAAGCCGGAAAGTTTAATATTATCTTCGTCCACATTTACCCTACCACGCATGCTGTCGCTCAGGGTTTTAGGTTGTTCAAATATTTCTTTCAACATAAAATGATCATAGCCACCTTTTTCGAGCTGACTCAAGGTCATTTCAAGTTTCATTATTTCAGGTGTTTTTTCTACATTCGAAATAGTTTTAATTTTCAACTCTTTGCCGCGTTGAAGCGTAACAATTTCTTCGTCGCCCACATACACCACTTTATCGGTAAATTCAACAATAGGAGTTGCATCCGAAGCTAAGAAAAATTCATCCTCGCCAATACCCACTACCAACGGACTACCTTTGCGAGCAGCTACAATTATATCCGGAAAACTTTTTTCGATTACACAAATTGCATAAGCTCCTATCACCTGATTTAAAGCTAATTGCACCGCAGTAGGCAAACCAATATTATTCGATTTTTTAATGAACTCTATTAACTGAATCAACACTTCTGTATCCGTTTCGCTTTGGAATGTGTATCCTTCTTCAATTAAACCAGCTTTAAGTACCGCATAATTTTCGATTATTCCGTTATGAATAATGGCCAATTCTTCCGATTGCGAGTAATGCGGGTGTGCATTTACCTGATTAGGTTCGCCGTGAGTTGCCCAACGGGTATGTGCAATACCAATATGACCATTTATATCTTTCTGATTGGCAAATTGCACCAAGTCAGCTACTTTTCCTTTTGCTTTGTAAACATTAAGTTTCCCATCGTTAATCAAAGCAATGCCAGCACTGTCGTATCCACGATATTCAAGGCGTTGTAAGCCTTTTATCAAAATAGGATAAGCCTGTCGCTTACCAATGTATCCTACAATTCCACACATAAATATTAAGTTTGTAAAGTTTGTAAAGTTTGTAAAGTGATAAAGTCTGTAATCATTAATCATTTATCATTAACCATTTATCATCAAATTCTATTTCGAATTCGCTGCATCGCTATTTCGGTTCCTTCGCGGCTGCTAAATCCGGTGAGACGCATAAAACCTTCGCCCAACGAACCGAAAACCACACCCGGAGTACCTACAATCTGAAAATCGTAGAGCATGGTATGAAAAAACTTCCACGACGGTTGATTGTTTGGAGTTCGAAACCACACGTAAGGCGAATTTACACCTCCATAAACTTCCAAACCACAATTAATCAATTCTTTACGAATCATTTTGGCATTGATCATGTAATAATTAACCAATTCAGCCACTTCCGCTTTTCCCTTTTTGGTATAAGTTGCCTCGGCGCCACGCTGTACAATATACGAAACTCCATTCGTATAATTTGCTTTACGGCGACTCCAAAGTTTATTCAAAGGTTCTTTTTCACCCATTTTGGTATACACTATTAACTCGGGCGGAATAACCGTAAACCCGCAACGTAAGCCTGTAAAACCAGCAGTTTTCGAATAACTCCGAATCTCAACTGCCACTTTTTTGGCTCCTTTAATTTCGTATATGCTTTTCGGCACATTCTCGTCGGAGATATAAGCCTGATATGCAGCATCGTATATAATTATACTCTCGTGTTCGATTGCATAATCCACCCAACGTTTGAGCTCTGTTTTATTTATCGTAGTACCTGTGGGATTATTCGGATTACACAGGTAAATAATATCCACCTTTTCCTCGGGTAATTCAGGCACAAAACTTGTATCACTTGAACATCTGAGATACACCACATTACTCCATTTTTGGTCGTCGGACAAATAGCCGGCACGCCCACTCATTATCGTTGCATTTTCGTAAACCGGATAAACAGGATCTGCTATAGCAATAATATTGTCACGACCCAACACATGTCCTACATTCCCGATATCCGATTTGGCACCTTCGTTTACAAATATGCTTTCTTTGGTCAACGACACACCAAGCGTACGGTATTCTTTGAGAATTTTTTCAATCAAAAAATCGTAACCCTGTGGCGGACTATATCCCCTGAAAGTTTCGGCATGCGATAGCTCTTCAATAGCTGCATGCATTGCTTGCACCACCTCGTTTGGTAACGGACGTGTAACATCGCCTATGCCAAGACGAATAATTTTTGCATTGGGATGCAATAATTTGTATGCATTTACACGCTTCTCAATTTCGTCAAAACAATAGATTTCAGGCGTTTTGAGATAATTCTCGTTTGCTAATGCCATCTCTGAAGAAGGTGATTAGGGTTTTTTTAGTTTCGTGTTTTTATTGTAGTGCAAAATTGCATTTTTTTTTTGAGAAACGAAAATCAATATGCTAAATAATTTATTTTCGATTAGTACGACCACACCCCAACCCTCTCCATGTGGAGAGGAAACTGCGGGCTGCGACATGTAAAATTATACGATATTATTTATTTCCAACAACTTATCTATATTAACTATTTACGACAAACTAATTTTCACAAGCGTTCTGCCTTTTAGCTTTCCGTTTAAAATACTTTGAATTGCTTGTGGCAAATCGTCCCTGTCAATTTCGTTGTATATTTCCATTAAATGTGTCGGTTTCCATTCATTTGCCAATTTAGTCCAAACACCCGCACGTAAATATGTCGGATAATTTTGAGCCGAAATACCAATGAGCGATACCCCACGCAATATAAACGGAAATACAGTCATATTGAGTTGAGTGGAAGAAACACTGCCACAAGTAGTTACAGCACCAAGTGGCTGCAAGGATTTGAGGATATTTTCCAATGCCGTACCACCTACAGTATCAACTCCACCAGCATATTGTGCACTAAGAATCGGACGTTTCTCGATTTGCTGAAACTGTTTGCGCGAAATAATTTCGGTTGCACCAAGTTGTTTTAGAAACGGATATTCAGCTTCTTTACCCGACACTGCTACGGTTTGGTAGCCATTTTGAGCCAACAAAGTCAATGCCACTGAACCCACACCACCTGTTGCGCCTGTTACAACAACCTTTCCGTCGGTGGGATTTACAAGCTCCGTAAGGCGCAGAAGCGAAATAGCAGCCGTAAAACCTGCTGTACCAATAATCATAGATTCTTTCAGGCTAAGTCCCACTGGCAATTTCACCACCCAATCAGCAGGTACACGTATGTATTCACCAAAACCACCGGCAGTATTCATTCCAAGGTCGTAACCAGTTACAATTACTTCATCACCAGCATTGTAAAAAGGTGAAATCGACTCTACAATAACTCCTGCCGCGTCTATTCCGGGTGTATGCGGGTAGTTTTTGGTAACACCTTTGTTGCCCGTAGCCGACAAAGCATCTTTGTAATTCAACGACGAATAACGCACCTTTACCAACACTTCGCCTTGTGGTAAATCGTTGGTATCCAACATTTTTATTGAAGAAATGTAATCGCCTCCCTTTTCCTCTACAACAAAAGCTTTATACTGCATAAATCTAATTTTGATATTTTTCAATCCTACCCTCAAATGGTGGCTTAAAATAATAAAAAAACGCCGAAGTTTTCTATTACTTCAACGTTCTATATTAATTAATTCTGCATGTTAATCAACCTCAACTTTAACCACATCGCGCATAGAACACGAACCGTTAAATATAGCATTTGGCTCCACAACCAAAATTTTAGTTTTTACATCGCCCTTTATTTGTGCGCTACTACGAAGCGTAAGCGTATCCGACACAGTGATATTCCCGTTTACAGTACCCACAATTTCGGCATTTACACAAGTGATGGTGCCTTTCAACATACCATTCTGACCAATTATGAGTTTGCCATTGCACGAGATTTCACCTTCTACTTCACCATCAATCCGAAAATCACTATCGGCAAAAATTTTACCTACAATTTTACTACCATTCGTGAGTGCGTTGTACATAACGCCTATATTATTTGTTGTATCTTTGGCCATAACTTACTGTTTTACAAAATTAGAGCCCAAAATTACTATTTTCTTTCGAAAAATAAAAACTTTAGACTCTAAAAATTCCAAATATTATGTGTTTGTATTTTTATATCTGTCCCCTAACCTCCTAAATGGTGATTAGAGTTTGCTATATGAAATTAATCATTTAAACATGGACGATTCAGAATTTAGCGTTTTATTTATACCGTCAATATAGTTGAGCAATTCATCACGACCAATGCGTTTTTCGGACGAGGTTGTAAATACATGCGGTAACTCTTCCCATGTTTCGAGCAGTTTTTCCTGATACAGCTTTACGCTTTCACGTGCCTGTACGCCCGACATCTTATCCGTTTTGGTAAATACAATGGCAAAAGGGACACCATTTTCGCCCATCCAGTTCATAAAGTCAATATCAATGGTCTGAGGTTCGTGGCGGCTATCAATTAATAAAAAAACTGAAGTAAGTTGCTCGCGGTAAAGTATATACGATTCGATAATGTTTTTGAGTTGCTCGCGCATTTTTTTGCCGGCTGAAGCGTAACCATAACCCGGCAAATCAACCAAATGCCAATTATTATTTATTAAGAAATGATTGATAAGCAATGTTTTACCCGGCTTCGACGAAGTCATGGCTAAGTCCTTGCGGTTACACAACATATTGATAAGCGAAGACTTACCGACATTCGAACGCCCGATAAATGCATATTCGGGCATTGTACCGGGCGGACATTTTTGAAAATCGGTGTTACTAATGATAAATTCAGCTGACTTTATATCCATTGTTTTATTAAATTATAACCCCCAAAACCCATTATAGGGCTTGGGGGTCAATTATAAATTTGTTTGATTTTTTAGAATTTAATACCAAATGTAGCTACAATATTATTGGTAGTAGTTTTTACATTCGCAGGATTAATTTTGTAATTGTTGCTCAACTCATTTGAATTATAGGCATAATAATCTTCGTCGATTACTTTATTTATATATGCAAAATCGAAATACCAATTACTTTCGCGATAGCCCAAGCCAAAAGTAGCATAATTTGTACTGTTGTGCGAGAAGTATTCAGGATCGGTACGGACTGTTTTTGTATCCAAAATTTTTGCTACATTCGAATTAGTTATATTACTTATATTGGCAAAACCTGCACGTAAACTAAAATTATCGGTTAAGCGATATTCACCACCAACTTTAATTGTTCGGGCATTTTGCAACATGCCTGCAACGTCTTCATTTTCGTAGTTATAACTATGTGCATTGCCCTCTATATCCATCAGTTTCATACCGGTGTAATTATTAAACACATACTCTGCACTCAAAAATCCACGTTTATCGAGTATAAAGGCTGTACTTACGTTGAACTGCAAAGGCGTTTGCAATTGATACTGCACATAATTATCAGTAGGGGTTTTGGTGTTGCCCGAAACACTCGAGTCAAAATTGAGGGAAGCATAATTTAATTGCTCCATAGTGTAGAACATAGGTGTGTGCAGCGACAAACCGATTCGTATAAAATCGACCGGAACAGCTATAAGCCCGATATTTACATTGGCACCAGTACCGGTGGTCATCAAGGTGTTGTTTAGTGTCATGCTTCCACTGCCCGAGAAAAGCTCATTGTAACTGCTTACAGACGTGTGATTGATGGATTGCAAATTTACGTTTGCACCCACAAAAAAACGATTGCTAAAATTGCCCGACCAACCCAATGAATACTCATTTACTCCACCCGTTTCACGAAGTTGATAAGTTGGCGTAACTTGTTCGTCTACTTTGAGAAAAGAAACCCATTCCTGTAAATTATCATTCGTATCATAAACAGGATTAATTAGTCGGCCATAGTCGGCCATTACCGACATCCAAGATAGATTTGTGTTTGAATATGGTGTCGACATTCCGCCAGTAGGATAATTATCCCATTCCAAATCGCTTTCTGCACTTAAGCCGGTAAAATATCCAAAATAATCTGTCATCGACTGCGCCACAGCATTGCTTTTAACCGTAATATTTCGATTGAAGTTGCGCAATTTATTGTAGCTAAACGAAAAATTTGAATTTACCAAACCTGCATAACCACTTTCGGCACGCCACGTTTTGCCGGCCAACACCAGGGTTAAATTATTCATTCCTACCGAATATTTACTATCCGTAGCCTTTTTAGTATTCCAAAGCGCCTCAGCCGATTGCATTTGGGCATCGACAGTAGTAGTGAGTTCCGATTTACGGAAGATACCCAACCCAGCGGGATTATCTTTAATTGCCGATACATCGCCTCCAAGTGCGCCAAAAGCCCCAGCCACACTCATATAGCGGGCAGTACCAAGAATATCATTTTGTGAAAATTTAACGGCTTCGAATACGGTTTGTGAAAATGCTGTGCCTGCTAAAAGCAAGGCTAAAGCTGATAAGATATTACGTTTCATAATTTTATAAATTAAGTATCTGCCCCCTAACCCCCTAAATGGGGAATAGTTGGACGTTTGTTTTGTTTGAATTTAGCGACGACCACCA
>DYSC01000164.1 GCA_020726365.1 Porphyromonas sp. | reverse complement strand
CTTCAAACTAATACCAAATTTAATTCAAAGTTGATAAAAACACATTACATTTTAAAATAATGTTTTAAAACAGTTCAAAACCTGCCCGATTTAGAAATAGTTTGACTAATTTTGCATCGTCGGAAATATGCCGATAAGATTGTTATTAGTTGGTTAATATTATTTTTAAATATCATATAATGAAACCGTTAGAAAAAAACGTTGCCGAGAAGCTTTTAAAAATTAAGGCAGTTAAACTACAACCGAAGAACCCATTTACTTGGGCGTCGGGTTGGAAATCACCCATTTATTGCGATAATCGCAAAACATTGTCGTACCCAGCCATTCGTTCATATATAAAAATTGAAATAGCACGCCTTGTTCAGGAATTGTATCCCGAAGCTGAGGTGATTGCAGGAGTTGCAACCGGAGCTATTGCTCAGGGCGCTTTGGTTGCTGATGTGCTCGGTCTGCCATTTATCTATATTCGTCCTACTCCAAAAGACCATGGCTTAGAAAACCTAATAGAGGGCGATTTACGTCCGGGACAGAAAGTAGTTGTTATTGAAGACCTTATATCCACCGGCGGGAGTAGTCTGAAAGCCGTTGAAGCTATCCGCAAAGATTGTTCGGAAGTGTTGGGAATGATTGCTATTTTCACATACAGCTTTCCTATGGCTGAAGAACTGTTTAAAAAAGCAAAAGTTAAACTCACAGTTCTTTGTAACTACGATGCGACCCTAAACGAAGCGTTAGGAACTAAATATATTACCGAAGAAGATATGGAAACGCTTAAACAATGGCGTTTAAACCCTTCGGAGTGGAAAAATGAATTAAAATGACAACTTACGAAAGCGAACTGAAAACCATTTCTTCGAGTGGGGAAATGGTTTTTGACATACTTAGCAACCTCAATAATTTAGAAAAAATAGCTTCTAATCCATCCTTTACTGAGAAAGCTAAAGAACTGAAATACGATGCCGACAGTTGTAGTTTTGCTGTAGATGGTTTTGGGCGGATTGGCATCCGAATTGTGGAGCGTTCACCATTTTCAAAAATTGTTATGGCATCGGAGAATGCTCCTGTAAGCTTCAGTGTTGACATTTTGATTGGATATTTATCCGAAGAAGAATCAACATTAAAACTACTTTTGAATACCGAATTACCCACCATGATTAAAATGATGGTTGGAAGTAAGTTACAAGATGGTGTAAATGCTATTGCAGAATTATTGGCAAAGTCGTTAGCTGGTAAATTGTAAATGAATAAATTGTAACTGATATTATGGCAAAACTTTGGGAAAAGAGCACACAAGTAGATGCAAAAATTGAAGCATTTACTGTTGGGCTCGACCGCGAAATGGATGTGTTTTTGGCAAAATACGATGTATTGGGCTCTATGGCGCATATTACCATGCTCGAATCGGTTGGTTTGTTGCAAAAAGACGAACTGAACTTACTATTAGCCGAACTAAAAGAGATTTACAAAATAGCCGACGAAGGAAGTTTTGTTATCGACGAATGGGTGGAAGATGTGCACTCGCAGGTAGAGCTACTTTTGACTGCCAAATTAGGCGATATGGGTAAAAAAATCCACAGTGGTCGTTCGCGCAACGATCAGGTATTGTTGGATTTAAAACTTTTTGCCCGAGCCGAACTTACTGAAACTGTAAATGCAGTAAATGAACTTTTTGAAGTACTTATTTCGCAAAGCGAAAAATACAAAAACATACTACTGCCGGGCTATACGCATTTACAAATAGCTATGCCATCGTCCTTTGGGTTGTGGTTTGGTGCTTATGCCGAAAGCCTTGCCGACGACCTGCAAACATTGCTCTCGGCTTACAAAATCACCAATCGCAATCCGCTTGGTTCGGCTGCCGGTTATGGCTCATCGTTTCCATTGAATCGCCAACTCACAACCGATTTGCTTGGTTTCGACAGCATGAACTACAATGTGGTGTATGCTCAAATGGGACGTGGTAAAATGGAACGCACCGTAGCAAATGCGCTTGCTGGCGTAGCTGCAACCATTTCGAAGCTGGCTTATGATGCTTGCTTGTACACTTCGCAAAATTTTGAATTTATCAAACTGCCCGACGAATTTACAACAGGTTCGAGCATTATGCCGCACAAAAAAAATCCGGATGTATTTGAACTTACTCGTGCCAAATGCAATAAACTGCAATCACTACCACAACAAATAACTCTGATGACAAATAATTTACCATCGGGTTATTTCCGCGATTTGCAAATTATCAAAGAAGTGTTTGTTCCAGCATTTGTCGAATTGCGCGCTTGCATTGAGATGACTAGCATGATGATGGCTCAGGTAAAAGTAAACGAAAATATTTTGGACGAAAAACGCTACGATTTTTTATTCAGCGTGGAAGAAGTGAACCGTTTGACCTTGGAAGGAATGCCATTCCGCGACGCTTACAAAAAGGTGGGTTTAGACATTGAAAGCGGTAACTTTACACCCGATAAAAACATAGTGCATACACACGAAGGAAGTATCGGGAATTTGTGTAACGAACAGATTGTGAGCTATAAAAACGAAGTGCTAAACGGTTTTAATTTCAATAAAGTGATTGAGAGCGAGAAAAAACTTTTATCATAATTTATAATTTCCTGTTTCGTGTCTCTTGGTTCTTACAATATTTTCAGAATTTTCTCAATAATCTCATCATCCGAACCATCGAGTATTAACTTTGCCTGCAAATAAAATTGTTCGCGTTGCCGCAAACCATCTTCGATAAACTGACGGAGTTCGTCGCCAGTTTTTCCAGCAATAAGCGGACGCTTTCCGGCACGCGAATGTTCCAGCCGAAAAGCCAACTGTGCGGAAGTCATTTTAATATATACCGTTAAACCGACATTATTCATCACATCAATATTGTCGAAAAAGCAAGGCGCACCACCACCGGTTGCAATCACTACATTCTCGAAATCAGCTACTTCCACAAGTGCTTTGCGCTCAATTTCGCGAAACGCATCCTGACCCATTTCGGAAAAAATAGCAGCTACTGTTTTGAGGTATTTTTGTTCGATATACGCATCTAAATCCAAAAAAACAAAACCCGTTTGCTCAGCAAGATGTTTGCCAAGTGTGGTTTTGCCGCAACCCATATAACCTATCAAGAATATCCGATTCATTTTGCAAAATTACAAAAATATCCTCCAATTTACGAATAATTGTATCGACTGTCGAATTTTCAATACCTATTTAATCTTAATTGTAAAATTCGCAACCATTTATCAATCTTTATTTTAGTATTTTTGTCGGGC